>NZ_KV800950.1:39928-71077 GCF_001810355.1 Neisseria sp. HMSC074B07
GTACTGGTTTAAAGTTAATCCACTATACAAACAACCATCCCAAAAGGTCGTCTAAAATTTGACAAGGCATCCTGACAAGCGTACGGATGCCTGAATATTCTGACGCATGCAGGAGGCGGCTGATCAATACGTTTGATAACCAAGCCGGTAAGGCAGCCCTACCATAGCCCTTTCACAACGTTTTTACTATAATCCCCCATTTCCTCCCCTGCCCCGTGCATCATGCCCAAAGCCACTTTCTACACCCACACCGCCGACCCCGCCGCCTTCGCCTGCCGCCTGATTGCGCGCGCCATACGCGACGGCGGGCAGATATTGGTCTGGTCGGATTCCGATGAAACCATCCGCCGCCTCGACCGCGACCTTTGGCAGCAAATTCCCGAAAGTTTCATTCCGCATGAAATTTGGCAACCTGACCAACCCATGTCGTCTGAAACACCCGTATGGCTCGCGTTCGGCGATACTTTACCCGCCGTCCCTGAAAACGCCACTGTCCTCAACCTCTCGCCCGACTTTTGGAACGAAGCCCCCGTCATCCCCGCCCGCGTACTTGAAATTGTAGGCAGCAGCTTGGAAGAGCTCGCCGACGCCCGCGAACGCTTCAGCGCATACAGAAAAAACGGCTTTACCATCGAACACCACGATATGACGGGCAAAGCCTAAAATCGAAGGTCGTCTGAAAACGGCTTTACACGATAAGCCGAAAATTTAAACAGCCTTGATTCCTTTTGATTCAAACTGGGCTATAATCCCGACTTTCTTTTACTGACCCCTTTTAAAAGACGAAAACATCATGAACAAAACTTTCAAATTCAGCGCATTGGCAATCGCCGCCGCATTGGCACTGACCGCCTGCGACAAAAAAGACGCCAATACACCTGCTTCAGCCTCTGCGCCCGCATCGGCATCCGCAGCTTCCGGCGCATCTGCCGCAAAAGACGCATCCTCTATTGGCACACCGGTCCAACAAGCCAGCTACGCAATGGGTATGGACATCGGCAGCTCCCTGAAACAAATGAAAGATCAGGGCGCGGAAATCGACATGAAAGTCTTCATCGAAGCCTTGCAAGCCTCTTATGACGGCAAAGAAAACAAAATGACTGAAGTCCAAGCACAAGAAGTCATGATGAAATTCCTGAAAGAACAACAAGTCAAAGCGGCGGAAAAACTTCAGGCTGACGCCAAAGCCAACCTGGAAAAAGGCGAAGCGTTCCTCAAAGAAAACGCCACTAAAGAAGGTGTGAAAACCACTGCTTCCGGCCTGCAATACAAAATCACCAAAGAAGGTGACGGCAAACAGCCTAAAAAAGACGACATCGTCGTTGTCGAATACGAAGGCCGCCTGATTGACGGTACCGTCTTCGACAGCAGCAAAGCCAACGGCGGTCCTGTTACCTTCCCCGTCAGCCAAGTTATCCCCGGCTGGGCCGAAGGCATCCAACTCTTGAAAGAAGGTAGCGAAGCCACCTTCTACATCCCGTCCAAACTCGCCTACCGCGACCAAGTCATGCCGGGCGGGAAAATCGGTCCGAATTCCACTTTGGTATTTGACGTGAAGCTGGTTAAAATCGGCAAACCCGAAGATTTCCAACCCGCTCCCGGTCAAGTTGACATTCAAAAAGTCCAATAAGCCTGCGCTTTAACCCGATGCCCGAACCGAATCCGTTTCGGGCATTTCTGTTCTGTATATTCGCAAAACATGGTTTACCCCGTTTCAGACGACCTCCTATCCCATCAAACCCCCAATAAACCCGCGCCATAACATTGCGATTTTGTTTTGCTATACAATAAAACCTACCAACCTCCTACAACCGACGCCATGAAAAACATCGTTATCCTCATCTCGGGCCGCGGCAGCAATATGCAGGCCATCGTCAATGCCGCTATTCCAGACGCCCGCATCGCCGCCGTCCTCAGCAACAGCGCAACCGCCGCCGGACTGGCTTGGGCAGCCGAGCGCGGCATCGCCACCGACAGCCTCAACCACAAAGACTTCCCCAGCCGCCTTGCTTTCGACCAAGCCATGATGGAGAAAATCGATGCCTATCAACCTGATTTGGTCGTCCTCGCAGGCTTTATGCGCATCCTCACGCCCGAATTCTGCGCCCATTACCCAAACTGCCTGATCAACATCCACCCGTCCATCCTCCCCTCATTTACCGGCCTGCACACCCACGAACGTGCCCTTGAAGCCGGCTGCCGCGTCGCAGGCTGCACCATCCACTTCGTAACCCCCGAGCTGGACTGCGGTCCGATTATCTCGCAAGGCATCGTCCCGATCCTCGACGGCGATACACCCGACGACGTTGCCGCACGCGTCCTGACCGTCGAACACCGCCTTTTCCCGCAAGCCGTTGCCGATTTCGTTGCAGGTCGTCTGAAAATCGAAGGCAACCGCGTATTCAATTCAGAGCGCAACGCCGAAGGACAAACCTTACTCGCGTAATCCTGCCCAATGCGCAGCACCCTACAAGGAAACACCATGAGCCAAAACCGGTTGACCCTTTCGGATATCATTTCCGAATCCGACTACCGTAAACGCCAAAGCAAAGCCATCGATTTATTCAACCAAAGCCTCAAAAACAACCCCGAAATAACGCGTGCGTTATGCGATTTTGTTGTCGGAGACCCGCTCAATAACCGCTCTTTTTCTCCCGGTTTCAAGCTGCACTGCCTAAACTGGCTGATTGACCATCACTTGGACCGCTGTGACGAAAGCTACGAGCAGCATCCTGAAGACGACAGCTTTCCCGAAGGCTTCGACGATTTAATCGATTGCCAGTGGAAATTCAAATGGATCATTCCCATGCTTGCCCGCGACCTCTTTCTCGACAAAAAGGAAATCGAGGAAGCGAACGAAACAATGCGTTACCACTATGAAAACATGCGGTTCAGTCTTTCATCATTTTATAAAACCCTGATGCTGCAAAACATCCTGACCGGAGACCACGCCGCCGCCAAAGAAAATTTCCAAAAATGGCAGCAAACCGCCGCAGATGAATTTTCCGACTGTCCCGCGTGCGAACAGTCCGAGCAGGTCAATTTCTACCATTTTATCGGGCAGTACCAAAAAGCCATCGATACCGCCCAGCCCATCTTAACGGGCGAAATGACCTGCGCCGAAGTGCCGCCCCTTACCTACTACCCCGTCATCGACAGCATGATAAGGCTGGGCAAATACGAGGAGGCGGAACGCCTTTTGGACGAAGCCATAGACAAAATCAACGTCGAAGAAGACGAAGAGTTCGTCCGCCTGATCCCCCTCTTTTCCCAACTGGCGTACAAACTCGGACAGTCGCAACGTGCCCTCGATTTGATGAACCGGCACGGCGACACCATCATTCGACATGCCCCAAACGACAATATGCTCTATTTGGACTACCTCATCGCGCTTTCTCCTTTTGACGAAAAAGCGGCGCAACATGCCCGCGAGTTTGCCGCAGACTTCGACAAACGCAACGGCAACAGCTATTACCAAAGCCAGATAGAATTTATGTTCGGTTCGGGCAATCTCCAATAAACCCAAGCTCGTCTGAAATTCTTTCAGACGACCCAAAACAGGAGGAATGACACCATGAAAACACCCACCCTGCTAATCGCCGCCGCCCTCTCCCTAAGCGTCGCAAACGCCTATGCCGCAGGACTGCCCCAATCAGCCACCCTGAAATACTCCGGCAGCTACGGCATACCCGCCACCATGACCTTCACACGCAGCGGCAACCAATACACCATCGTGTCCAGAATCAAAGTCCCGATGTACAGCATCCGCTTCGAATCCGGCGGCACCATCAGCGGCAACACCCTCCGTCCCAAATACTATAAAGACGTCCGCGGCGGCAAACTCTATGCCGAAGCCAAATTCAGCGGCAACAGCATCACTTACGGCAAAGCCGGTTCGAGCGAAACCGCCAAAACCGGCGGCACGACACTCGACCTCTTTACGCTGGCTTGGCAGCTTGCCGCCAACGATGCCCGCCTGCCGTCCGGTCTGAACATCACCAACGGCAAAAAACTCTACCCCGTCAGCGGCATGACCAAAGTCGGCAGCGAAAACTACAAAATCGGCGGCGGTACGACCACAGTCAACAAATACCGCGTCAAACGCGGCGACGACACCGTCACCTATTCATTCGCCCCCGCCTTCAACAACATTCCTGCCGAAATCAAATACACCGACGACGGCAAAACTTACGACCTCAAACTTACATCCGTCATCATTGACGGAAAAGCCATCAAACCATAACGGCGGCACACCATCTCCAAATGACCGACCGTTTCCCAAAGGTCGTCTGAAAACCGAACTGCACCTAAAAAGTTGGATATTTCTTCCAATCTATTAAGGTGCAGTTTTTTTTCTCGCCGAACACATGACTTTTCAACCCTCACACCATAGCGATTCGCCTATGGCGTATTTCTCTAAAAATCAACCGCCATTTTTCAGACGACCTGAGATTTTCTAGTTGAAAGGTATGCGTTTACAGATTAACAATCTTAAGCTGCATTCACATTATTTTTCAGATTGTAAACAATATGTTCTACCCAATTAGGCCTCCGCATAAGGTATGACATCGAAAATTTTTTAAAAATAGAGATATTGTGTTCTTGAACATTCTGTGCTGAAATTACATGACACTACAAAAATAGTGGTGCGTAAAAAATATAAAACAGACAAAGGAGAAACTCATGCAATGGTTTTTAGACAACCTCAAAGCCTTTTTCGAAACCATCAGCGGCTGGGTCTGGGGGCCTGTCATGCTGGTGCTGCTGGTCGGTACGGGCATTTTGCTGACCGTCATGTTGAAGGGCTTGCAATTCACCATGTTGGGCTATGCGCTGAAGCAGGCTTTCGTGCCGTCAAAGAAGCATGAAGACGGCGAAGACCACGAAGGCGATATTTCCCATTTCGCCGCTTTGATGACTGCCCTGTCCGCCACCATCGGCACGGGCAATATCGCCGGCGTGGCGACTGCCGTAGTGACCGGCGGCCCGGGCGCGGTATTTTGGATGTGGATGACCGCCGTTTTCGGCATGGCGACCAAATACGGCGAAGGCGTGTTGGCGGTGAAATACCGCGTGACCAACTCCAAAGGCGAAATGTCCGGCGGGCCGATGTATTACATCGAAAACGGTTTGGGTAAAAACTGGAAATGGATGGCGTTGGCGTTCGCTTTATTCGGCACATTCGCTTCGTTCGGCATCGGCAGTTCCGTACAGTCCAACTCGGTCGCTCAAGCGGTTCAGACGAGCTTCGGCGTCGAACCTGTCTATACCGGCATTACGTTGACGGTTCTGACTGCCATCGTCGTTTTGGGCGGTATCAAAGGCATCGCCAAAGCCGCTTCTTTCATCGTACCCGCTATGGCAGTGTTTTATGTGGTGGGCGGTATTTCCATTATCGTCATCAATTCCGATGCGCTGGTGCCTGCCGTCAAGCTGATTTTCTCCGATGCGTTCAGTGCGCAGGCAGTGGCGGGCGGCGCTATCGGCACGGTAATCCGCTACGGCGTGGCGCGCGGCGTGTTCTCCAACGAAGCGGGCATGGGTTCTGCACCGATTGCCGCCGCAGCCGCAAAAACCGACCATCCCGTCCGTCAGGCATTGGTTTCCATGACCGGTACGTTTTTGGACACCATCGTCGTTTGTTCGATTACCGGCATCATTTTGGTGATGGGCCTGCTCGGCGCGGGCGGCGAGTTTGTCAAACCTGAATTGAGCGGCGCGGCACTGACGACCGTCACCTTCCAAAAAATGCTGCCCGGCATCGGCGGCTGGATTGTCACCATCGGTCTGATTTTCTTCGCCTACTCAACCATTTTGGGCTGGTGCTATTACGGCGAGAAATGCGCGGTTTATGTATTCGGCGAGAAGTTTGCCGGTTTGTACCGCGTCGGTTATGTCTCTTCCGTCATGCTGGGTACAGTCTTGAGCCTTGATTTGGTATGGCTGGCTTCGGATACGTTCAACGGTCTGATGGCGTTGCCCAACCTGATCGCACTCCTTTTGATGATTAAAGTCATCGTCAATGAAACGCGCGACTTCAAACAAAAAGTCAAAGACGGAGCGTTGCCGCATTGATACCTGAGGTCGTCTGAAAGGTGTTTCAGACGACCCGATATCTGTATTTATAGTGGATTAACTTTAAACCAGTACGGCGTTGCCTCGCCTTGGCTCAAAGAGACATTCTCTAAGGTGCTGAAGCACCAAGTGAATCGGTTTCTGTACTGTCTGTACTGTCTTGCGGTTTCATCGCCTTGTCCTGATTTAGTTAAGCCACTATAGGAAACCAGTCGGCGGAGGAACAAAATGAAAGTGCTTGTTTTAGGTGCCGGAGTTGCCGGCGTATCTTGCGCGTGGTATCTGACGGAAGCCGGACATGAGGTAACGGTAATCGACCGCGCCGAAGGCGTGGCAATGGAAACCAGTTTCGCCAATGCGGGTCAGCTTTCTTACGGCTACACCACGCCTTGGGCGGCACCCGGCATTCCGACCAAAGCACTGAAATGGCTGTTTAAAAGCCATCCTCCCCTGCTGTTCCGCCCCGACGGCAGCCTGTATCAAGTCGAATGGCTGTGGCAAATGCTGCAAAACTGCACGGCATCCCGCTATCAAATCAACAAAGAGCGCATGGTCAGGATTTCCGAATACAGCCGTGAAATGTTCCGCCGTTTTGAAGCGCAAACCGGCATGAATTTCGAAGGACGCAAAAAAGGAACTTTGCAGATTTTCCGCCAAGCCAAAGAAGTCGAAGCGGCAGAACAAGACATTACCGTTTTGGAACGATACGGCGTGCCCTACCGTCGTCTGAAACCCGAAGAATGCGCAGAATTCGAGCCTGCACTTGCACGCGTTACTGCCAAAATTGCCGGCGGCCTGCACCTGCCTGCGGATGCGACCGGCGACTGCCACCTCTTCACCCAAAACCTGTACAAACTGTGTCTGGAAAAAGGCGTACAGTTCCATTTCAACCGAACCATCCGCCGCATCGAACACAACGGCCAGCGCATCAGCGCAATCGAAACCGAAACGGAACGCTTTGAAGCAGATGCCTTCGTCTGCGCGCTCGGCTGCTTCAGCAGGACGGTTTTGGCGCAGTTGGACCTCAATCTGCCCATTTACCCCGTCAAAGGCTATTCCTTGACCCTGCCCGTCAAAAACTCAGACGGCGCGCCGGTTTCCACCGTTTTGGACGAAAGCTACAAAGTCGCCATCACACGATTCGACAACAGAATCCGCGTCGGCGGTATGGCGGAATTGTCCGGCTACGAAATCAAACTGTCCGAAAAACGCCGCGAAACGCTGGCTTTGGTCGTCAACGATTTGTTCCCCGAAGGCGGCAACTTGAATCAGGCATTGTTCTGGAGCGGCCTCAGACCGATGACGCCCGACAGCACGCCGCTAATCGGCCGCACCCGCTTTGACAACCTGTTCCTGAATACAGGTCACGGCACTTTGGGCTGGACCATGTCGCTGGGCTCGGCAAAATTGACCGCCGATATCGTGTGCGGCAAAGACACCGAAATCCGCAGCGACGACTTGAGCCTGTCGCGCTATCCGTCTTGAACTTTAAACCGATAAGGTTTGAGCGGCACTATAGTGGATTAAATTTAAATCAGGACAAGGCGACGAAGCCGCACGCAGTACAGATAGTACGGAACCGATTCACTTTGGTGCTTCAGCACCTTAGAGGAATCGTTCTCTTTGAACTAAGGCGAGGTAACGCCGTCGGTTTAAAGTTAAGCCACTATATAAACTCAAAGGTCGTCTGAAAACGCAATATAGTTTTCAGACGACCTTTCTCACATTCCCACGAAACCCAACATCCCCAAAAGCAAACCTGACGGCTGCGCCTGAAAATATTTAAGGTTTCGCCAAAAATCCGTCTCGCTTAAAACTTAAAGTTCACGCCGCCGGTGAAGCTGCGTCCCATTTGCGGGATGTCGGACAGGAAGCTGCTGTGGGCGTAAACGGACTGGTTGAACAGGTTGTCGGCTTTGACGTACCAATTCCACTCGCCGTAGCCGGTGCGGCGGCGGTAGTTTGCGCCGAGGTTGAGCATATGGTGTCCGGGCGTGCGCGTTTCGTAGCGGGCGAGTTTGTTTTGGGCAAACACGCGGTAGTAGTCGAGATGGGCATCGATGCGGTCGGTCAGCGCGGCATTCAGGTGGAAGCCGAGCCGTGCGGCGGGAACGCGCGGGGCGTTTTGGTCAGCTTGAGCGATGAGTGGACGGTTGCCGTAGGCATCTTCCCTGCCGGGCAGCGACGGGAGGTTTTTCAGACGACCTCTGACGTAGTCGCCGGAAAGTCCGATGCGGTAGCGCGGCGTGGGCTTGAAGTAGATTTCGCCTTCCGCGCCGTAGAAGTCGGCGCCGGATTGGTTGTAGCGCACGAGCTTCATTTCGCTGTCGTCTTCGATGGATTTGGGGCCCCGTCCGTCGTTTAAGGTTTGGGCGTAGATGTAGTTGCCGAAGCGGTTGCGGTAGAGTGCCAGATTGTATTGCCAGCGGTCGCCTTCGTAGCCCAGCGCGAGTTCGATGTTGTTGGAACGCTCTTTGTTGAGGTGTTTGTTGCCGACTTCAAAGGTGTTGGTGGCGACGTGTTTGCCGTGTGCGTACAGCTCTTGCGTTGACGGCAGGCGTTCCTGATGGGAGGCGGTCAGGCTGAGTTTGTATTGGGGCGAGAAATACCAGTTGCCGGAAAGCGCGAACGAGCGGGCGGTTTGGCGGTGCGCGCCGAGGTCGGGCAAGGGTTGGTTGTAGTAGTTTTCCCGCTCAATCAATGCCTTGTCGTACTGAATGGCGGCTTTTTGTTTTTCCACGCGCACGCCGCCTTCAAGCGAGAAGTTGTCCCAATTTGCCTGTTCTACGCCGAAAAAGCTGTAATGATGCACATCGTTGTCGATCAGCATCGGCTGTTGGACGGTTTCGGGAATGGCGGAAAGCGCGCTGGATTTTTGGGTGAGGTATTGCACACCCCAACTGCCTTTCAGACGACCTATGGGCAGGTGGCGCAATTCGATGCGGGCATTTTGCGTTTTGTTTTTAAAGAAGTTTTCCACCGCATCGCCCGCTTTTTCGTCGTGGCGGTAATCGTTGCGGTTCAGATGCACGCGCAGGGCTTCGAAACCGGGGAGCGGCTGCTTCCATTCGGCGCGGATTTCGTAACGTTTGTTGCGCAGGTCTATCCACGGTCTGCCGCTGTGGGCGTGCGCGTGTGCATTATCGTCGTCGTGGAAGCCGCAGCTCAAGCCCGGATTGTCGTAATCGATGTCTTCTTCGGTCAACAGATGAGGATAAAGCTGCAAATAGCGTTTGTTAATCAAGCTCTTCTGCCAAATGATGTCGGCGTGGCAGTCGTCGTAGAGGTGGCTGTGCGCAGGCAGGCCGTAGCGGTCGCGACGGTCGCTGTACGCCGCGCCGATAAAGCCTTTCTCGCCCACCCAAGACAGCCCGATGCTGCCCGTTTGCGAATCGGCATGGCTGTCAGGCAGGCGTTTCAGACGACCTTCTTCCTTGCGGTAACGCGGTACGGCATAGTCGCCTGATTTGCGGTACAGCCCTTCCGTGTGCAACACGAAGTTTTTGCCCAGTCCGACATTGATGCCGCCGGACGTGAGTTTTTCTAAATTGCCGCTGCTCAAGCGCAGTCCCAGTTCGCCCGATACGCCGTTTTCAGGCATTTTTTCGGGGATTTTTCCGTCGGCGACATCCACCAAACCCGCCACATTGCCCGAGCTGTACAACAGCGTTACCGGCCCGCGCAGGATTTAGACCTGTTGCGACAAAGCGGTGTCCACCATCAGGGCATGGTCAGGCGAGAAATCTGCCATGTCGCCGGTTTCGCCGTGATGGTTCAACACTTTAATCCGTCTGCCCGTCTGCCCGCGTATCACAGGCGCAGACGCGCCGCCGCCATATTGCGAAGCATGGACGCCCGGCACGCCGTTGAGCGCGTCGCCGAGATTGACGGCTTTTTGCCGCAAAGTATCGCCGCTGATGATTTTGTCGGAGGCAGTCAACTGTGCAGCAGCCCCGAAGTGGCGCGCGGACGGTTTTTGCCGACGACGTTGACCGTTTCCAAGTCCACCGTCTGCTCGGTTTCATGCGCTTGTGCGACGGCTGGAAGATTGATGATCAGTAATGCTAAAACAATGGGTTTGAGTGTGGTATGTGTCATTTTTGGTTTCCCGTCATATTTCAAATAGATTGTTATTATATAACATCACATCATTAATATGACAAGAATTTGAAAAACGACTTGGATTTGACGCAGCAAAACAGCCAAGCCAAAGCCTATACAAACAGCGAAAAACCAAAGGTCGTCTGAAACCCAAAATATTGAAAATGATAAGAAAGGCGAAAGCAGCGGCGACTCGCCACCCCACCTGTTTGCTTGGAAGGAATCATGTTGCTTAAACAACAAAAAGGTCGTCTGAAAACCAGATTCCGTTTTCAGACGACCTTGTCGGTTTGATGACTGCTATTTGGCAGCTTTGACTGCGGCGGTTTCGGCAATCAAGTCAAGGAAGACCAGCGGCTCTTTGCCGATATTTTTCAGCGCATGGGACTGGCCGGGGCGGGCGATGGTAATGTCGCCGGCGCCGACTGGTGTCTGTTTGCCCGTGCTGTCGGTGAACACGCCTTTGCCCGATACGATGATGTAAACGTCTTCGTTGTCGGTGTGTTTGTGTTCGCCGATGGATGCGCCCGGCGGCAGGGTCAGCCAGCCGATTTCTCTAAACGCGTCTTGGGCGGCGGTTTGGTGGCGGTTGAAGGCGAAACGGCCGAGCAGCGGGCCTTTGCCTCCGGCTGCATTTTCGCGGTTCCACTCCGCCAAGTCGGCTTTTTTGTACACTTGGACGCTGCGGTCGGTAGGTTTTGTCTGTTCCGCAGCGTGGACGCTGACGGTCGTGCCGAGCAGAAAGGCGACGGACAATGCGGCAAATAGCGGTTTCATCATGGTTCTCCGTTTGTTGGGTTGTGTCGGATAAATCGTAGGCTGCATTCAGGTAGATTCTGATATTGACGATAGGTAATATTACATAGCATCATTTCCTAGCTTTTCAGCACAGGATGTTCCCTATTACCCAACATCATTAAGAGACAAAAGCATGACCGAAACACAAAAAATCTATACTGCATGGACACAGATGTGGAATGGCGATCTCAACATTGCTGATGAACTGCTGTCAAACAACTTCAAAGCACATCTGACCGCTGATTCCACTCCACCACCAACGCCCGTAACTGACATAGCCAGCGCAAAGGCTTGGATAACCACCATTCGTGCTAAAGCAGATCTGCATTATGAAATTGTGCTTGGTCCGTTCCGCGACGGCGACATAATTTCCGCCTATTGGCGTGTAACCGCTACGTTCGGCAACCAAACCGCCGTCAAAGTCGGTACGGATTTCTTGAAAATCAAAGACGGTAAGATTACCGACTGCTGGACGATGAACAACAACGCTGCATAATTGAATTACCAAACTCTATTTGTTTTCGGACAGCCTGCATTAGTTGATACAGTCCCGTTTTCAGACGACCTGCGGGGTAGGTTGCTTCGCCCCGCAGGCGTCAAGGCTTATTTCACATTGCGCAGATAGTTCAGCAACAAGGGAACGGGGCGGCCGGTCGCGCCTTTTTCGCTGCCGGATTTCCATGCCGTACCCGCGATGTCGAGGTGCGCCCACGGGTAGTCTTCGGTGAAGTAAGACAGGAAGGTGGCGGCGGTAATCGTCCCTGCGCCGGGCGTGCCGATGTTGGGGATGTCGGCGAAATTGGATTTGAGCTGGTCTTTGTAGGTTTCAAAGAGCGGCAGTTGCCATGCTTTGTCGTCCACGTTGCGGGAGGCGGCGAGCAAGCTGTCGACCAAATCCTGATTGTTGCCCATCACGCCGCTGACGTCATGACCCAAGGCGATGATGCACGCGCCGGTCAGGGTGGCGACGTCGATGACGGCTTTGGGTTTGAACTGCTCGGCGTAAGTGAGCGCGTCGCACAAAATCAGACGACCTTCGGCATCGGTGTTCAACACTTCAATCGTCAGACCTTTCATGCTTTTCACGACGTCGCCCGGTTTGTTTGCCGCGCCGGAAGGCATGTTTTCGCAAGTGGCGACGACGGCGATGAGGTTGATCGGCAGTTGCAGTTTGACGGCGGCGCAGAAGGTGCTGATGACGGTTGCCGCGCCGCACATGTCAAACTTCATTTCGTCCATGTTCAGACCGGGTTTGAGGGAGATGCCGCCTGTATCGAAGGTAATGCCTTTGCCGACTAGGACGACGGGGGCGGCTTCTTTGTCGGCAGCGCCGAAGTAGCTCAATTCAATCAGATAGGGGTCTTCCACGCTGCCTTTGGCGACCGACCAAAACGAACCCATGTTTTCTTTGATGTAGTCTTTTTCGATGATTTTGGCGTGTGCGCCCAGTTTTTCGGCTTCGGCTTTGGCGGTGCGCGCTAAAAATTCGGGCGTGCATTCGTTGGGCGCGGCGTTGCCCAAATCGCGGCAGAGGCTTTGTCCGTAAACCTGAGCTTCGGCGACGCGCAGGGCTTCTTTGACGGCGGCTTCGTGTGCGGTGTGGAACACGGCTTGTGCGAATTTGGCGGGCTTGGCTTCTTTTTTGTAGCGGTCGAAACGGTAGGCGGCGTTGCCGAACGCGATGGCGAAGGCTTCGGCTACGGCAGAGGCTTGCGCTTCATCGAAGGCATGGATGTCCGCATTGACCGTTTCCTGATTTTGCGCCCATTTCGCGGCTTCGGCGGCGGCTTTGTTCAGCGCGGCGCGGTCGGTTTTTTCGAGGCGGACGACCGCGACTGCCTGCAAACCGTTGTCCGTCGGGATTTTGGTGTCGGCAAAAGTTTGACCTTCTTCAAGCGAAGACAAAAGGGCAAGGGCGGTCGGGTGGTTTAATTGTGCGGTTTCGGTGCAGACAAATAACTGCGCGCCTGCCTGTTGCGGCTGCAAGGTTCCGGCTTTTGTGCTAAATTCCACGTTTATTCTCCTGATTGAGATGGTTTCGGGTAGTTTCAGACGACCCTTTGCATCAAGAGGTCGTCTGAAAACGGTTGGAAAGATTGTACTCCATTTGAGAGGTCGTCTGAAACCTTGCGCAGACAATCCGCCTGCGCCGAACCGCTACCGCTCCTAGCCGCGATTCTATGATTTATCAAAAAAACTTCATCAAAGAACTCTCTTTTACCGCCGTCGGCATTTTCGTCGTCCTCTTGGCGGTGTTGGTCTCCACGCAGGCAATCAACCTGCTCGGACGTGCCGCCGACGGGCGCGTCGCCATTGATGCCGTGTTGGCATTGGTCGGCTTCTGGGTCATCGGCATGACGCCGCTTTTGCTGGTGTTAACCGCGTTCATCAGTACGCTGACCGTATTGACCCGCTACTGGCGCGACAGCGAAATGTCGGTCTGGCTCTCCTGCGGGTTGGCGTTGAGGCAATGGATACGCCCCGTCATGCAGTTTGCCGTACCGTTTGCCATTCTAATTGCCGTCATGCAGCTTTGGGTCATGCCGTGGGCGGAACTGCGCAGCCGCGAATACGCCGAAATCCTCAAGCAGAAACAAGAATTGTCGATGGTGGAAGCAGGCGAATTCAACAGTTTGGGCAAGCGCAACGGCAGGGTTTACTTCGTCGAAACCTTCGACACCGAATCCGGTATTATGAAAAACCTGTTCCTGCGCGAACAAGACAAAAACGGCAACGACAACATTATCTTCGCCAAAGAAGGCAATTTCTCGCTGAACGACAACAAGCGCACGCTCGACCTGCGCAACGGCTACCGTTACAGCGGCACGCCCGGTAAAGCCGACTACAACCGCGTTTCCTTCCAAAACCTCAGCCTGATTATCAGCACCACGCCCAAACTCATCGACCCCGTTTCCCACCGCCGCACCATCCCGACATCCCAGCTCATCGGCAGCAGCAACCCGCAACATCAGGCGGAATTGATGTGGCGCATCTCGCTGACCGTCAGCGTCCTCCTGCTCTGCCTGCTTGCCGTGCCGCTTTCCTATTTCAACCCGCGCAGCGGCCACACCTACAACATCCTCGTCGCCATCGGGCTTTTCCTGATTTACCAAAACGGACTGACCTTCCTGCGCAACGCCGTGGAAGACGGCAAAATCCATTTCTGGCTCGGACTGCTGCCCATGCACATCATCATGTTCGCCATTGCCGTCGTACTCCTGCGCGTCCGCAGTATGCCCAGCCAGCCCTTCTGGCAGGCGGTTGGCAAAAGTCTGACATTGAAAGGCGGAAAATGAACCTGATTTCACGTTACATCATCCGCCAAATGGCGGTTATGGCGGTTTACGCCCTCCTCGCTTTCCTTGCCCTGTACAGCTTTTTTGAAATCATCAACGAAGTCGGCGACTTAGGCAAAGGCAGCTATAACGGCGCAACCATGGCGCAATACGTCCTCATGCAGATGCCCGCGCGCGCCTACGAACTCATGCCCCTCGCCGTCCTCATCGGCGGACTCGTGTCCCTCAGCCAGCTTGCCGCCGGCAGCGAACTGACCGTCATCAAAGCAAGCGGCATGAGTACCAAAAAGCTGCTGCTGATCCTGTCGCAGTTCGGACTGATTTTCGCCCTCGCCACCGCTGCGCTCGGCGAATGGATTGCCCCCGTCCTCAGCCAAAAAGCCGAAAACATCAAATCCGCCGCCATCAACGGCAAAATCAGCACCGGCAATACTGGGCTTTGGCTCAAAGAAAAAAACAGCATCATTAACGTGCGCGAAATGCTGCCCGACCATACCCTGCTGGGCATTAAAATTTGGGCGCGCAACGACAAAAACGAGCTGACGCAGGCAACGGAAGCCGAATCCGCTGTTTTAAACAACGACGGCAGTTGGCAGTTGAAAAACATCCGCCGCAGCACACTTGGCGAAGACAAAGTCGAAGTCTCCACCGCCGCCGAAGAAAACTGGCCGATTGCCGTCAAGCGCAACCTGATGGACGTATTGCTTGTCAAACCCGACCAAATGTCGGTCGGCGAACTGACCACCTACATCAGCCACCTCGAAAACAACAACCAAAACACCCAAATCTACGCCATCGCCTGGTGGCGCAAATTGGTTTACCCCGTCGCCGCCTGGGTCATGGCACTCGTCGCCTTCGCCTTCACCCCGCAAACTACCCGCCACGGCAATATGGGCTTGAAACTCTTCGGCGGCATCTGCCTCGGCTTGCTGTTCCACTTCGCCGGACGGCTCTTCGGGTTTACCAGCCAACTCTACGGCGTCCCACCCTTCCTCGCCGGCGCACTGCCCACCATAGCCTTCGCCCTGCTCGCCGTTTGGCTGATACGCAGGCAGGAGCGGCGTTAAGCTCAAGAATATAGTGGATTAAATTTAATCCACTATAAAAAAACAGAACAGCGAAAACTGTTCTGTTTTTTTTGTTTTCAGACGACCTCATAGGGTTAGCCATTGAAGAGGTCGTCTGAAACGGTTTTACCTACTTATTAAACATTCACGGTTTCGGCTACTTCGTTGTAGCTGTCGATTTCGTTGAAGTTCATGTAGCGGTAGATTTGATCGCCCTGTTCGTTGATGATACCGATGTTGGCTTGGTATTCTTCAACGGTCGGGATCTTGCCCAGTTTGGAGCAAATCGCCGCCAACTCTGCCGAGCCGAGGTAAACGAAGGTATTTTTACCCAGGCGGTTCGGGAAGTTGCGGGTAGAGGTGGACATGACGGTCGCGCCTTCGTGTACTTGGGCTTGGTTACCCATACACAGCGAACAGCCCGGCATTTCCATACGCGCGCCGGCGCGGCCGAGTACGCCGTAGTGGCCTTCGTCGGACAGTTCTTTCGCGTCCATTTTGGTCGGCGGTGCCATCCACAGGCGAACGGGGATGTCGGACTTGCCTTCCAAGAGTTTGGAAGCGGCTCGGAAGTGGCCGATGTTGGTCATGCACGAACCGATGAACACTTCGTCGATTTTGGTGCCGGAACGTTCGGACATGAAGCATACGTCGTCCGGGTCGTTCGGGCATGCGATGATCGGCTCTTTAATGTCGTCCATGTTGATTTCAATCACGGCGGCGTATTCGGCATCTTTATCTGCTTCGAGCAGCTCTGGATTCGCCAGCCATTTTTCCATGGCTTTGATGCGGCGTTCCAAAGTGCGCGGGTCTTGATAGCCGTCGGCAATCATGTTTTTCATCAACACGACGTTGGATTTCATATACTCGATAATCGGCTCTTTGTTGAGCTTCACGGTACAGCCGGCGGCGGAGCGTTCGGCAGATGCATCGGTCAATTCAAACGCTTGTTCCACTTTCAAATCAGGCAGACCTTCGATTTCGAGGATGCGGCCGGAGAATATGTTTTTCTTACCGGCTTTGGCAACGGTGAGCAAACCTTGTTTAATCGCGTAAAGCGGAATGGCGTTCACCAAATCGCGCAGGGTTACGCCCGGTTGCAGTTTGCCGCTGAAGCGTACCAATACGGACTCAGGCATATCGAGCGGCATCACGCCGGTGGCTGCTGCGAAAGCAACCAGGCCGGAGCCTGCGGGGAAGGAAATACCGATAGGGAAACGGGTATGGCTGTCGCCGCCGGTACCGACGGTATCAGGCAGCAGCAAGCGGTTGAGCCATGAGTGGATCACGCCGTCGCCCGGACGAAGAGCCACGCCGCCACGGGTAGAAATGAAGGCGGGCAGTTCTTTATGGGTTTTCACATCGACAGGTTTCGGATAAGCTGCGGTGTGGCAGAAAGACTGCATCACCATATCGGCGGAGAAGCCCAAGCAAGCCAAGTCTTTCAACTCGTCGCGGGTCATCGGACCGGTGGTATCTTGTGAGCCGACCGTCGTCATGCGCGGTTCGCAATAAGTACCCGGGCGTACGCCTTGTCCTTCCGGCAGACCGCAGGCGCGACCAACCATTTTTTGCGCCAACGTGAAACCAGCTTTGCTTTCGGCAGGCGCTTGAGGCAGGCGGAATTCGGTGGAGGCTGGCAGTTTCAAGGCTTCACGCGCTTTGGCGGTCAGACCGCGGCCGATAATCAGGTTGATACGGCCGCCCGCTTGCACTTCGTCCAGCAATACTTGGGATTTCAGGCTGAACTCGGCAACGGTTTCGCCGTTTTTCACGATTTTGCCTTCATAAGGCAGAATATCGACGACATCGCCCATTTTCAGCGCGGAAACATCGACTTCAATCGGCAGCGCGCCGGAGTCTTCCTGAGTATTGAAGAAAATCGGCGCGATTTTACCGCCCAAGCATACGCCGCCGAAACGTTTGTTCGGCACGAACGGGATGTCTTCGCCGGTATGCCAAATGACGGAGTTGGTTGCGGATTTGCGTGAAGAACCGGTACCGACCACGTCGCCGACGTAGGCAACGGGATGACCTTTGGCTTTGAGTTCTTCCAACAATTTAATCGGACCGACTTCGCCCGGTTTGTCGGGCGTGATGCCGTCGCGCGGGTTTTTCAGCATGGCCAGCGCGTGCAGCGGAATATCGGGACGGCTCCATGCGTCGGGCGCGGGAGAGAGGTCGTCTGTATTGGTTTCGCCGTCAACTTTGAAGACGGTAACGGTGATTTTTTCGGGAACTTTGGCGCGTGAGGTAAACCATTCGGCATCTGCCCAAGATTGCAAAACTTCCTGCGCGTATTTGTTGCCTTTCTCGGCTTTTTCCTGAACGTCGTGGAAAGAATCGAACATCAGAAGCGTATGTTTCAAACCTTTGGCAGCGATAGGTGCGAGTTTGTCATTGTCCAAGAGTTCGATTAAGGCGTGAATGTTGTAACCGCCGAGCATCGTACCTAAGAGTTCGGTCGCATATTCGGGGGAAACCAACGGGCTGGATGCGCTGCCTTCGGCAACGGCAGCCAGGAATGAGGCTTTGACTTTGGCGGCATCGTCCACACCGGGCGGAACACGGTGGGCAAGCAGTTCGACCAAGAATTCACCTTCGCCTGCGGGCGGGTTTTTCAGCAGCTCAACCAAATCGGCGGTTTGCTGCGCGTTCAAAGGGAGGGGCGGGATACCGAGGGCAGCACGCTCGGCGGCGGCTTTGCGATAGGCTTCTAACATCTCTTTGTTCCTTTTTTCTGTTTTTCTTCTATCCGTTGCAAATGATTTGCAATCAAAGAATTGTAAACAATCCTTTTAGGTATCATAGACCAGTTTGGCAAAAATTGGAATATTTATGTTATCGGATGTAATAGGTGTTTGCTATTGAAACGAATTATCTTGAAAAATACGAAAAGGTCGTCTGAAAACAGGGTTTCAGACGACCTTTTATGTTTTATCGGAATGACCGGTTCGTTCTTTTACCGAGCGTTTGCCTGATATTCGCTGCCGTCTTCGCGCAAGAGCTTGGGCTGTTCGCCTTTCTCAATGACGTTTTTACCGATGACAACTTTGGTTACGCCTTTCAAATCAGGCAGTTGATACATGGTATCCAAGAGGCAGCGTTCAACGATGGAGCGCAGGCCGCGCGCGCCGGTTTTGCGTTCCATTGCCTGACGGGCGATGCTGCGCAAGGCTTCTTCTTCAAATTCCAATTCGACATTTTCCATGCCGAACAGGGTTTGATATTGTTTCACCAAGGCATTTTTTGGCTCGGTCAAAATGTTGACCAATGCGTCTTCATCCAATTCCGCCAATGTGGCAATAACGGGCAGACGACCGATTAACTCGGGAATCAGACCGAATTTAATCAAGTCTTCAGGCTCGACGATTTCAAACAATCCGGTAATGTCGGCATTTTCGTCCTTACTGTGAACGGATGCGCCGAAACCGATACCGCCTTTTTCAGTACGCTGACGGATCACTTTTTCCAAGCCTGCAAACGCGCCGCCGCAGATAAACAGGATGTTGGTCGTGTCGACGTTGATAAATTCCTGATTCGGATGTTTGCGGCCGCCTTGGGGTGGAACGCTGGCAACCGTACCTTCAATCAGTTTCAGCAAGGCTTGTTGCACGCCTTCACCGGATACGTCGCGGGTAATCGACGGGTTGTCGCTTTTACGGGAGATTTTGTCGATTTCGTCGATATAGACGATGCCGCGCTGGGCTTTTTCAACATCAAAATCGCATTTACCTAAAAGCTTGGTAATGATTTGCTCAACGTCTTCACCGACATAACCCGCCTCGGTCAGCGTGGTCGCATCCGCCATCACGAACGGCACGTCCAGTTTGCGCGCCAAGGACTGCGCCAACAGGGTTTTACCCGAACCGGTCGGACCGATAAGCAGGATGTTGGATTTCGACAATTCGACGTTGCCGTTGGCTTTGGGATGGCGCAGGCGTTTGTAATGGTTGTACACCGACACCGCCAAGGCTTTCTTGGCTTGTTCCTGACCGATAACATGATCGTTGAGGTTGGCGACGATTTCGGCAGGCGTGGGCAGCTTGTTGTTCGGATGGGACGCATCCGTTGCAGATTTCTCTGTGGAGAGGTCGTCTGAACTTTGCAGCATCACGCCGCAAGTTTCTACACATTCGTTACAGATAAAAGCGTTTTCGCCTTCAATCAGGTTTTTGACTTCATGCTCGGATTTTCCGCAAAACGAGCAGGAGCGTTTTTCTTCAGTCATAATTTATCTTCTGTTTTCAAGCAATATCGGCAAACCGTCATCCGAATGTTGCGGGAACGGTTTTCGGCAAAGTCGGTAAGTATAATCAGTATCTTAAGGTTTATCAAATACCGTATGGCAAGCTGTTGGGCGTAAGGTTTTCAGACGACCCTCCGATGCATGGCAACACACCATGATTTCCCATCCTTAAGATTGTTTCCAATTTGGGAAAAAGATGCAAACAAACGCAAAAAAGCCATATTAAACTTTACATTTTGTTGTATTTTAAGCAAAATATCCCCTTTAATAATTCAATTGTCTTAAATTCTACTGGTTGAAGTATGTCGGTTATGAAATTTTATAAAACACTGAGTGCAGCCTGTTTGGGTATGGCGTTGACTGTCGCCGCCGCCCCTGCCGCTGCAGACGATATGGACGTTTTGGGTCAATTTTTGGAACAAAATTTTCCAACCCAAAATGACCCGATGGAAGCTTTCGCATTAAGCCACGCACAAAAAATCGAGGCTCAGGCGATGATGGCGGGGCCGCTTTTGACATCGCAGTCCGCCCTGATTTTTAACAACAAAACAGGCGAAATCCTGTATCAGAAAAACGCAGACCGCGTGATGCCGATTGCGTCCATTTCCAAACTGATGAGCGCGATGGTCGTCTTGGACGCACGTTTGGATATGAACGAACGCATTACCATCACCTCCGACGAAATCGACCGTCTGAAAGGTACAGGCAGCCGCCTTGCCGTCGGCACGACGCTGACGCGCGGCGAATTGCTGCACCTGAGCCTGATGAGCAGCGAAAACCGCGCAACACACGCGCTGGGCCGTACCTATCCGGGCGGTATGTCAGCGTTTGTTGCCGCCATGAATGCCAAAGCGCAAAGCCTGGGCATGCACAGCAGCCGTTTCTACGAACCTACCGGTCTGAATTTCCAAAACGTATCAACCGCCAACGATTTGAACCGCATGGTCGCCGCAGCGAGCAAATATCCGCTTATCCGCAAAAACACGACCTCCAACTACGGCTCGGTTTGGACGGCAAACGGCCGCCAAAACTATAAAAACTCCAACGCCCTCGTCCGCGAAGGCAGCTGGAACATCGAGCTTCAGAAAACTGGTTATATCCGCGAAGCAGGACGTTCGATGGTGGTTAAGGCAAACGTTCAAAACCAACCGATTACCATCGTATTGCTGAACTCGCCAACCTCGACAACCCGCGTAAACGACGCGCGTAAGATCGAATCTTGGATGTCGCAGCGCCGCTCTTAAAAACACTTATTATGCCGTCTGAAAATCAGGCGGCATTTTTTATATGATAAGCAGAAAAACTTCATGCAATCCGGTTGAAGAATCTTGATTTTAACAATATTAGGAGATGCAAATGCCGAACAAAAAACAATTGATACAGTTGGTAGCCATTTTAGCCTTGACCGGCTGTACTTCCGTTGCCGATATGGTGGGATACGATACGGCATCGCTCAACGAGGCTGCCGCCAAAAACTATTCGCAAGTGGTACAGCAAGCGCAGTCGCAGCGCGTTTTGGACAACACTTCCCACACTTCGCGCCGTATCAAAGCCGTATTCGAACGCCTGAAACCCTATGCCAACCAGGCCAACCAAACTGGCACACCTTTCAATTGGCAGATGAATGTTTTCCGCGGCAACGAATTGAATGCTTGGGCAATGCCCGGAGGCAAAATGGCGATGTACACCGGCATGGTTGAGCGTTTGAAATTGACGGACGACGAAATCGCCGCCGTTATCGGTCACGAGATGACCCACGCCCTGCTGGAACATGGCAAAAAAGCGATTGGCGGCCAAGTGCTGACGGGATTGGGCGGTTCTATTTTAGCGGGTGCATCCGGAGTCGATGCCAATATCGTTGGATTGGGTACGGATTTACTTGCTTCCAAGCCCTTTTCGCGCCATCAGGAAAGCGAAGCGGACGCAGGCGGCGTACGTTTGATGGCTCAGGCGGGCTACAATCCGGAGGCTGCCATCAGCGTTTGGGAAAAGATGAGCAAACTTGAAGGCAGCTCGTCTATTGCGATTTTGTCCACCCATCCGACCAATCAGACGCGCATCAACGCCATCCGCAGAATGCTGCCTGAACTCATGCCGATTTATCAGAAAAATAAACGATAAATTTCTTGGATAAACCTTCCGTAAACCGACATCGATTTTTTCAAATCAGCCTATAATCCTTCTATTTAAGAAATAGGTTACAGTATGAAAAAACAAAATATCCGAGCAACTATTTACGAAGCTATCAATCAATTTGTCACGGCTTATAAACAAAATAATACAGAAATATTGTCGTCCGAATATGGTTTAGACAAAGAAACTTTAGCTGAGATAGATGATTTTTTGAGTTTTGTAAAAGATAAGTCGAAAATTAATTTATTTTCTATATCAGATCTAAATAATGACACCTTTTTATCAATAGAATATGTTGATGGTGATTATTTAATCGAATATATTTTAATTTACGAAGATATTAAATTTTATCTTGTCGGAGAGTATAACAAAACTCAAGAGGCCCAATACAAATTTGAATATCGAAATTTTGATATATGAGCATAAGTAAGCGCAGCCATGAGAGAAACCATAGATTGGATTCCCAAATCCGACATCTGCATTACCTAAAGGCGTTCGTGTGATTTAAAACCCTAAAAAATCAATTTAAATCAAAGCATTGCATAGGTTTCAATCAAGATTTTTCAGACGACCCTTCCGCCCCATCCAGCGCAGGTCGTCTGAAAAATTGTCAACATTTCCACCCAAATTACCAAGCAACCCAGACCCATTCGGCGTATAATACAGCCTTTCCCAACCGCATTTGAGAGCTGAATCATGTCTGTTGTTTTGCCCTTGCGCGGCGTTACCGCCCTTTCCGATTTCCGTGTTGAAAAACTCTTGCAAAAAGCGGCCGCACTCGGCCTGCCCGAAGTGAAACTGAAAAGCGAATTTTGGTATTTTGTCGGCAGCGAGAAAGCACTGGATGCCGCGACTGTCGAAAAACTGCAAGCCTTGTTGGCGGCGCAAAGCGTTAAAGAAACGCCCGAAGCGCGCGAGGGCTTGCATTTGTTTTTGGTAACGCCCCGCTTGGGTACGATTTCGCCGTGGGCTTCCAAGGCGACCAATATCGCGGAAAACTGCGGTTTGGAAGGCATAGAGCGCATCGAGCGCGGCATGGCGGTGTGGCTGGAAGGTCGTCTGAATGATGAACAGAAACAGCAATGGGCGGCTTTGCTGCACGACCGCATGACCGAATCCGTGCTGCCCGATTTTCAGACGGCCTCCAAATTATTCCACCATCTCGAATCCGAAACCTTTTCCACCGTCGATGTTTTGGGCGGCGGTAAAGAGGCTTTGGTCAAAGCCAATACCGAAATGGGCTTGGCACTCTCCGCCGACGAAATCGATTATCTGGTTGAAAACTATCAGGCTTTGCAGCGCAATCCGTCCGATGTGGAGCTGATGATGTTCGCGCAGGCAAACAGCGAACACTGCCGCCACAAAATCTTCAACGCCGACTTCATTCTCAACGGCGAAAAACAGCCAAAATCGCTCTTCGGCATGATTCGCGATACACACAACGCGCATCCCGAAGGCACGGTCGTCGCCTATAAAGACAATTCGTCCGTGATCGAAGGCGCGAAAATCGAGCGTTTCTATCCGAATGCGGCGGAAAACCAAGGCTACCGTTTCCACGAGGAAGACACGCATATCATCATGAAAGTGGAAACGCACAACCACCCGACCGCCATCGCGCCGTTTGCGGGTGCGGCAACGGGCGCGGGCGGCGAAATCCGCGACGAAGGCGCAACGGGCAAAGGTTCGCGTCCGAAAGCAGGCTTGACCGGCTTTACCGTATCCAACCTCAACATCCCCGACCTCAAACAGCCGTGGGAACAAGACTACGGCAAGCCGGAACACATTTCCTCGCCGCTGGACATCATGATTGAAGGCCCCATCGGCGGCGCGGCGTTCAACAACGAATTCGGCCGCCCGAACCTCTTGGGCTACTTCCGCACTTTTGAAGAGAAGTTTGACGGTCAGGTTCGCGGCTACCACAAACCGATTATGATCGCCGGCGGCTTGGGCAGTATTCAGGCGCAGCAGACGCATAAAGACGAAATCCCTGAAGGCGCGTTGCTGATTCAACTGGGCGGCCCGGGCATGCTTATCGGCTTGGGCGGCGGCGCGGCTTCATCCATGAATACCGGTACAAACGACGCCTCTTTAGACTTCAACTCCGTACAACGCGGCAACCCTGAAATCGAACGCCGCGCGCAAGAAGTCATCGACCGCTGCTGGCAGCTTGGCGACAAAAACCCGATTATCTCCATCCACGACGTCGGCGCGGGCGGCCTGTCCAACGCCTTCCCCGAACTGGTCAATGATGCCGGACGCGGCGCGGTATTCAAGCTGCGCGAAGTGCCGCTGGAAGAACACGGACTCAACCCATTGCAAATCTGGTGCAACGAATCGCAAGAACGTTATGTGTTGTCGATTTTGGAAAAAGATTTGGACACCTTCCGCGCCATCTGCGAACGCGAACGCTGCCCGTTTGCCGTGGTCGGCACGGCGACCGACGACGGCCATTTGAAAGTACGCGACGATTTGTTCTCCAACAACCCCGTCGATTTGCCGCTGAACGTCTTGCTCGGCAAACCGCCCAAAACCACGCGCAGCGACAAAACCGTGAGGTCGTCTGAAAAACCGTTTAACGCGGGCAATATCGACATCACCGAAGCCGCCTACCGCGTTCTGCGCCTGCCTACCGTTGCCGCAAAAAACTTCCTGATTACCATCGGCGACCGCAGCGTCGGCGGCATGACCCACCGCGACCAAATGGTCGGCAAATACCAAACTCCCGTAGCCGACTGCGCCGTTACCATGATGGGCTTCAACACTTATCGCGGCGAAGCGATGTCTATGGGCGAAAAACCGACCGTAGCCCTGTTTGACGCGCCTGCTTCGGGCAGAATGTGCGTCGGCGAAGCCATCACCAACATCGCGCCGGTCAACATCGGCGACATCGGCAACATCAAGCTCTCCGCCAACTGGATGGCGGCGTGCGGCAACGAAGGCGAAGACGAAAAACTCTACCGCACCGTCGAAGCGGTTTCTAAAGCCTGTCAGGCACTGGATTTGAGCATCCCCGTGGGCAAAGACAGCCTGTCGATGAAAACCGTTTGGCAAGACGGCGAAGAGAAAAAATTCGTCGTTTCGCCGTTGAGCCTGATTATCTCCGCGTTCGCGCCAGTTCAAGACGTGCGCAAAACCGTTACGCCTGAGTTGAAAAACGTCGAAGACAGCGTATTGCTGTTTATCGATTTGGGATTCGGCAAAGCGCGCATGGGCGGCTCCGCGTTCGGTCAGGTATACAACAACATGAGCGGCGACGCGCCCGATTTAGACGATACAGGTCGTCTGAAAGACTTCTACGGCGTGATTCAACAGCTTGTCGCCGAAGACAAACTTTTGGCATATCACGACCGCAGCGACGGCGGCTTGTTTGCGACGCTGGCGGAAATGGCGTTTGCGGCACGGTGCGGCTTGAATGTGGATTTGACCTCATTGGTTGCCAATCAAGCCGACGTCAACGAAGCCAGCATCCGCGCATTGTTCAATGAAGAACTGGGCGCAGTGATTCAAATTGCCAAACAAGATGTTGCGGTAGTAGAAGCCTTGTTTAAAGCGGCAACGCTGCCCTTGCATACCGTTGCCACCATCGGTTCCGACGAAAAAATCGTTATCCGCAATCAGGCAGGCATCGTGTTGGAACAAACCCGCACCGACCTGCAACGCGCATGGCAGGAAACCAGCCACGCCATCCAACGCCTGCGCGACAACCCCGCCTGCGCCGACAGTGAGTTTGCCCTGATTGGCGACAACGACCGCAGCGCATTGTTTGCCGACGTGAAATTTGACGTGAACGAAGACATCTCCGCGCCTTTCGTCAACAGCGGCGCGAAACCCAAAATCGCCATCCTGCGCGAACAGGGCGTGAACGGGGAAATCGAAATGGCCGCCGCGTTCACCCGCGCCGGATTCGATGCCTACGACGTGCATATGTCCGACCTGATGGCAGGCCGCGTCCACCTTGCCGACTTCAAAATGCTGGCGGCGTGCGGCGGCTTCAGCTACGGCGACGTACTCGGCGCGGGCGAAGGCTGGGCGAAATCCATCCTGTTCCACCCCGCCTTACGCGACCAGTTCGCCGCCTTCTTCGCCGACCCGGACACGCTGACATTGGGCGTGTGCAACGGCTGCCAGATGGTCAGCAACCTCGCCGAAATCATCCCCGGCGCGGCAGGCTGGCCGAAGTTCAAACGCAACCTGAGCGAACAGTTCGAAGCGCGCCTGAGCATGGTTCACGTCCCCAAATCAGCCTCCCTGATCCTGAACGAAATGCAAGGCTCCAGCCTGCCCGTCGTCGTCAGCCACGGCGAAGGTCGCGCCGACTTCGCGCTTCACGGCGGCAAAATTTCAGACGGCCTCGGCATCGCACTGCAATACGTCGACGGACAAAACCAAGTTACCCAAACCTACCCGCTCAACCCCAACGGCTCGCCGCAAGGCATCGCCGGCGTGACCAATGCCGACGGCCGCGTTACCATCATGATGCCCCACCCCGAACGCGTGTACCGCGCCGCACAAATGAGCTGGAAACCGGAAGACTGGACGGAACTGTCCGGCTGGTACCGCCTCTTCGCCGGAGCAAGGAAGGCGTTGGGTTAACCGGTAGGCTGATTTGATTCGGCTTTAAAGAGAAAGGTCGTCTGAAAACGATTTAGCGGATTCTGCTATATCTGTTTTCAGACGACCTTTATATGTTCTTTTGCGTATAAGACCGAGCCGACCGCCGTCATTCCCGCCTGCGCGGGAATGACGGCCTAGATTTTTTGTCCCGAACCTATATACAAATAAACTTAATTGAATTTATAGAAAGATTTGGAGAAGCTTATGTCTAACATAGTAATTTTTAAAAACATGCCGAATGATGATGACTATATTAAATGGATTGATGAAAACCCAAATGGATTTGTATTAAATATAGATCAAACTAAAGACCCTTCTAAGATTTGGAAAGATTATCCCAAAATACATTTTGCTAATTGTAACCAACTAAATAAAAGGCCGGGGCGCACAACTGGAAAATATTTCAAAGTTTGCTCAAACTCAATTGAAGAACTTGAAAAATGGAGCCTGGATGAATACAGAAGAGAACTAACTCCATGCGGAACCTGTAAGAAAAACGGATTACCGGTAGGACGGCTCATGGGAATACCAAATTTTCAGGTAGCTTCTGCCCTGTCCTTAAAATCTGATATAGACGAACTCGAAGAATGTTTAGCCTCCGAGACTAATCCAGAAAAGCGAACCGAAATTGAAACTTTGATAAAAGCCCGTCAAGGGCAAGGCAGATTCCGGCAAAAACTACTCGAACTGTATCCGAACTGCCCGCTAACAGGTCTAGATGTTCGGTCTTTACTTATTGCCAGCCATATCAAACCTTGGAGCAAATGCAATAATGAAGAGAGGTTAGATCCCTTCAATGGACTGATGCTCGCACCCAATATTGACGCATTATTCGATAGCGGACTGATTACGTTTGATGCCGACGGTACGATAAAAATCAGTCCGAAAATCGATCTGGAAAATCAAAAGCGGCTTGGAATTTCTCCCGATATGAAATTAAAAATCGAACCTGAAAGCCAAAAATATTTCGAGTATCACCGCAACCACGTTTTCCAAAAAGAAGAATAGATAGTGTTGAACAGCCCGTTGATTTAAGGTCGTCTGAAAACGATTTAGCGAACCACGCTATATTTGTTTTCAGACGACCTTTTTGCGTTCTTTTGCGTACAAATACTAACCAATTACCGTCATTCCCGCGCAGGCGGGAATCCAGACCTCTTCATTTCAGAAATATTTAAAGATTACTGTAAATCCAAACTTCTGGATTCCCGCCTGCGCGGGAATGACGGCGGCGAAGTGTTTTTTGGATTCCTGCTATCGGCATTCTATCGGCGTATTCTGCAAGCAGAAGCATCATTCCGTATAATCCCCCTTAGCTCCCCATCAACTATAATCGGCACATTCAGACGGCCTCTCCCGATACTATGACCCGACAAGCCTTTATCCTCAGTGATTGCGAATTTTCCGAATGCGGCGAAAAGCCTTATGCGCTGTTGACGGCGAATCCGACCAAGGAACACCACTATATCGCCCAGACCGAGCAGCGGCAGCATGCGCATAATCCGCAGGTCAGCCCGCAGAATCAGAATGTTTACAAACTGTCTTTGTCCATGTTCCGCGAACCGGCTGCCGCTCGACGCTCCCGCTCCGGCGACAAGGTTCGCGGCGGGAATGAAAATCGCGGTGCGGCGGCGAGTGTCAACATCATCGGCAATTTGGCGGCGAAAAACCTCTACACGCTGACTTTCGTCGAAAACACCGCCAACCAGTACAATTTGGAAAGCTGGTTCAACCGCCACGAAAGCGGCTACGAAGAAGCCTGCAACCACTTGCGCACGTTGCCCGAATGCCGTCTGAAAACGGGCGAAACCGATACGGTCAAAGTTCCCGAAGCATTGTGGCGGATATTGCGGCTGAAATTCCTCGGCATCCTGCGCAATCCGCACAACCATAAAAACCTGTTTGCCCACCGTCTGCATGAGGCGGTTCGGGCGCGGCTGCCGGAGGTCGGATTTGAGTTTGTGCGCCTGATCAGCAAGCGCGATCCGAGCCGCATCGAAGCCATTATGCAAAACTACCGTTTTTCGTTTCTCGGCTATGTCGATTGGCTGGCGGGGCTTTACGGCATGTTGAGCGAAGGCGTGGCACAGCCGTCGCTGTTTGAGCGGCTGTTTTGCACCATATTCGCCGAACCCGATGCGGTGAAAATCGAGCTGTTCCGCTATGCCGAAAACGAGGGGCTGTGCCTCTTTGGCGACAGCAGTTTCTGCCTTCAGGCTTCGACGAAACTCATCAGCGTCGGCGTGAATATTTCGCACGATATGTTTGCCGTCGTCCACCTGCAAACCGACCGCTGGCTTGCGTTTAAAAACACTTTTCACCACGACGCGCCGAAATTGGAAGGCAGGGTAAGGATTATCGACGGCGACCAAACCCAGCGGCTGATGTTTAACCGGCTGACCATCAGTCAGGCGCATGAAGCCGTGTTCGGCAGAAGCCCGAATATCGGCGACTATCTTTAACGCTTGGATGATGCACGCGCGCGCTTGATGTGAAGCGTATCGACGCTAAACAAAAGGTCGTCTGAAAACGATTTGGCGAACCCGCTGCTTTCGTTTTCAGACGACCTTGTTTGTACTCGGCGCCTAAGCCTTGTTTTGCGCTGCCGCTATTTGCATTGCCCCACAGCCGCCGGATAAACCGATACCTGCGTCTGCGTCAGGGCAAACAGGTTTTCAAGCTGCGTTTGCGCTTGGCGGTTGGCATGATCCAAAATCTGGGCTTTGCACGCGCTGGCGAGGACTTGCTTTTTGGCTTCTTCCTGCACGGTTTTGAACACCGCCTTATCCACCGGCAAAAGGTTGAACGAACCGGTTTGGATGTCGTACACCTCGATATTTTCCAAATCGACGCTGAGGATTTCTACAGGCGGCAGGCTGATGAGGACTTTTCCATCCACGATATTGACGTTGTCGGCATGAAGTTTGTCCAAATCCAAGCCCGCCAACACTTTGCCGCGCACGATAAACAGACCGCTTTGCGCGTCCTGCCACAATCTGCGCCAGTCGCCTTTTTTCTCGGTGCGGATGATGGTGTCGATGTAAAAAGCCGTGCTTTCCAAGCGGTTCATCTGCTTAATCTGCATCAAAACGCCTTCGCGCGAAATCGCTTCATGGGCGTTGTCATTGCGGTGCTGGGCATAGAACCAACCGCCCGCCGCTGCGACTGCACAAAAAATAGATATTAAAATCAGTCGGTAAACCATTTTCATCAGCTTAAACCCTTTTCGGTTGCGTTGAACTTAACGCCCATATTCTTTCAAATGTTCAGATTTCAAGCAAAAGTCGTCTGAAAACGCAATTTTTGTTTTTCAGACGACCTTCTGTCGAAACATTACCAAAAAGTAATAAAAAACCACCATCACACATAGTTTGCCTTTTGGTAAAGACAAGACTACAATCGCCTACATTCTTTCAGCCACACAACACATCATGAACACCACCGACCTGCGCCGCCGCAACCTGCGGCAATGGATAGCGGACAAATACGGCGGCCAGCAAACCCGTTTTGCCGAAGCCATCGCCATCAACCAAGGCGAATTGTCCGCCCTTCTGAAAAATAAATCCTTCGGCGAGAAAAAAGCCCGAAAAATCGAACAGGCGGCGCAAATGCCCGCCATGTGGCTGGATCAAGAACACGCCTCAGCCCAACCCGACCATCAAGAAAGACGCACCATGCCCCACATTTCCTCCATCCCTGAAATCCTCGCCGACATCAAAGCCGGCAAAATGGTCATCATCACCGACGCGGAAGACCGCGAAAACGAAGGCGATTTGCTGATGGCGGCGCAGTTCGTCACCCCCGAAGCCATCAACTTTATGATCAAACACGCGCGCGGACTGGTTTGCCTGCCGATGGAAGGCAGCATGGTCGAGCGGCTCGGCCTGCCCATGATGACCCAGAAAAACGGCGCGCAATACGGCACCAACTTCACCGTTTCCATCGAAGCGGCGCAAGGCATTACCACCGGCATTTCCGCCGCCGACCGCGCCCTGACCATCCAAACCGCCGTTTCTCCGACCGCCAAACCCGAAGACATCGTCCAACCCGGTCATATTTTCCCCTTGCGTGCGCAAAAAGGCGGCGTCCTAGTACGCGCCGGACACACCGAAGCCGGCGTCGACTTGGCACAAATGAACGGACTCATCCCCGCCGCCGTCATCTGCGAAATCATCAACGACGACGGCACCATGGCGCGTATGCCCGAACTGATGAAGTTCGCCGAAGAACACAACCTCAAAATCGGCACGATTACCGACCTTATCGAATACCGCAGCCGCACCGAAAGCCTGCTCGAAGACATGGGCAACGCCCCCGTACAAACCCCGTGGGGCGAATTCCAGCAACACGTTTACGTTGACAAACTCTCCGGCGAAACTCACCTCGCCCTCGTCAAAGGCAAACCCGCCGCCGACACCGAAACCCTCGTCCGCGTACACGAACCCTTCAGCGTCATGGACTTCATCCAAGCCAACCCGCGCCATTCCTGGTCGCTGCCCAAAGCCCTTGAGCGCATCCAGCAAGCCGAAAGCGGCGTCGTCATCCTCCTGCACCGCACCGAAGACGGCGCCACCCTGCTCGACCGCACCCTGCCCAAAGGCGCCAACCAAGCCTACAAATGGGACAGCAAAAGCTACGGCATCGGCGCACAAATCCTCGCCGGCCTCAACGTCGGCAAACTGCGCGTGTTAGGACAGCCCTCCGCCTTCACCGGACTGACCGGCTTCGGCTTGGAAGTTGTCGGCTTTGAAGAAGCAGAAAACAAATAAACCGTCCGTCTTATCAAAAGGTCGTCTGAAATCCCGATTCCGGTTTT
>NZ_KV800950.1:71177-81128 GCF_001810355.1 Neisseria sp. HMSC074B07
CCGATTCCGGTTTTCAGACGACCTTTTGCTATAAATTACCTGATTCAGCCAACCTCCCATGAAAATTATTACTATAATTTATTTAAAATAAAAATAATTATAAAATAATTCAAGAATAATTTTTATTGTATTTAAAATATAAATATAGCATAATACTCATCATCAAAAAGGATATTCTCCTCCTAATATTTTATTTAACTCTAAAAACAAAAGGATATAATTATGTCCAATAGCTATATCGACCGCCGTACAGAAATATATAACCAACGAAATCAAAATAAAGTTACGTTGAGTTTACGTTTATCCATTAAAGATGATTTGATTTTGCAAGAGCTTGCCGATGCTTGGGAAACAACCCGCCAAGACATCATTAATGATTTAATTCAAGAATTCATTATTCAAGACTGGGAGAACAAACGAATGATTGACAAACAAAAAGACGAAGAATTTGATAATTCAACTACAACACGATATTTCTTATTAAATACTAATAGTGCCAACGACTTGGAAGACCATAATTTCATGATGACAAACCAAGTAGCTGCTGCATTTGAAGATGGCTACAAAGAAAAAATCTGTCGGATTAAAAAAGGAGACTATGTATTCCTATACGCCTCCGGACAAGGAATTGTTGCATATGGTCAAGCAACAGGAATCGTAGAGACAACACATCATTATGGTGTTGATAATAAAACATTTTTTCAAAAACTAGAACATTTTGTCGATTTAAGTCAAAATCCAATCAAAGCAAGACAGGTTAAATCCATTTTGGGACGTTCTTTTCCTTTTGCCCAAACATTATCTCAGATTACTGATGGGGAAAAACTTTTGGAGAATCTCAAATAAGACAAAGTAAGGCTACAAGTATCCTGTAAAACGGCAGTTAAATTTCAAAAGGTCGTCTGAAATCCCGATTCCGGTTTTCAGACGACCTTTTGCTATAATACCCGCCAGTTTGAAAACGGAAGAAACCCATGTCCCGAATCGCCGCCCTGCCCGACCACCTCGTCAACCAAATCGCCGCCGGCGAAGTGGTCGAACGCCCCGCCAACGCCCTGAAAGAAATCGTCGAAAACAGCATAGACGCAGGCGCGACGGCGATTGAAGTCGAGCTGGCAGGCGGCGGCATCCGCCTCATCCGCGTCAGCGACAACGGCGGCGGCATCCACCCCGACGACATCGAACTCGCGCTCCACCGCCACGCCACCAGCAAAATCAAAACCTTAAACGATTTGGAACACGTCGCCAGCATGGGCTTTCGCGGCGAAGGCTTGGCAAGCATCGCCTCCGTCAGCCGCCTGACACTGACCAGCCGCCAAGACGGCAGTGCGCACGCGACCCAAGTCAAAGCCGAAGACGGCAAACTCAGCAGCCCCACCGCCGCCGCCCATCCCGTCGGCACCACCATCGAAGCCGCCGAACTCTTCTTCAATACCCCCGCGCGGCGCAAATTCCTCAAATCCGAAAACACCGAATACGCCCACTGCGCCACCATGCTCGAACGCCTCGCGCTGGCGCATCCGCACATCGCCTTCTCGCTCAAACGCGACGGCAAGCAAGTGTTCAAACTCCCCGCCCAAAGCCTGCACGAACGCATAGCCGCCATCGTCGGCGAAGACTTTCAGGCGGCATCCTTAGAAATCGACAGCGGCAACGGCGCGCTGCGGCTCTACGGCGCCATCGCCAAACCCACCTTCGCCAAAGGTAAAACCGACAAACAATACTGCTTCGTCAACCACCGCTTCGTACGCGACAAAGTCATGCTCCACGCCGTCAAACAGGCATACCGCGACGTATTGCACAACGCCCTCACTCCCGCCTTCGTCCTCTTCCTCGACCTGCCGCCCGAAGCCGTGGACGTCAACGTCCACCCCACCAAAACCGAAATCCGCTTCCGCGACAGCCAGCAGGTACACCAACTCGTGTTCCACACCCTCAACAAAGCCCTCGCCGACACCCGCGCCGACTTGACCGAAAGCGTCGGCAACGCAGGCGAAGTGTTGCACGAAATCACAGGCATCCGTCCCGCGGCAACGTCGTCTGAAAACGAGCATAATCAGTTTCTCCAAAACCCGACCGCGTCGTCTGAAAACATTTTCGCCACCACACCAAGCACACACGCTTCCGAACCGCGCAACGCCTTCAGTTCAGGCAAAACCGCCCCCATGCCCTATCAGGCAGCACGCGCGCCGCAGCAACGCAGCCTGTCCCTGCGCGAAAGCCGCGCCGCCCTCAACACCTACGCCGAACTCTTCAAAAACACCGCAGCCGATGAAGCAGACATAGAGTTGGCACAATTCGAACAAGCCCGCTTCGGTACCACGTCCGCCACGTCGTCTGAAACCCCTGCCCACACCTTTTCAGACGACCCCAAACCCGAACTGCCGCCGCTAGGCTTCGCCATCGCCCAACTATTAGGCATCTACATCCTCGCCCAAGCCGAAGACAGCCTGCTGCTCATCGACATGCACGCCGCCGCCGAACGCGTCAACTACGAAAAAATGAAACGCCAGCGGCAGGAAAACGGCAACCTGCAAAGCCAACGCCTGCTCATCCCCGTTACCTTCCCCGCGTCCCACGAAGAATGCGCCGCCCTCGCCGACCACGCCGACACACTGGCAGGCTTCGGACTGGAACTGTCCGACATGGGCGGCAACACCCTCGCCGTCCGCGCCGTCCCCGCCATGCTCGGCAAAGCCGACGTCGTCTCGCTCGCCAAAGACGTATTGGGCGAACTCGCCCAAGTCGGCAGCAGCCAAACCATCGAAGAACACGAAAACCACATCCTCGCCACCATGTCCTGCCACGGCTCCGTCCGCGCCGGCCGCCAGCTCACCCTGCCCGAAATGAACGCCCTCCTGCGCGACATGGAAAACACCCCGCGCAGCAACCAATGCAACCACGGCCGCCCGACCTGGGTGAAACTGACGCTGAAAGAACTGGACGCACTGTTCTTACGCGGACAATAAAGCCGACGAAAAATAAAGGTCGTCTGAAAACGGATTTAGATTTTCAGACGACCTTTTAAGCAGCTTGGGTGGTCAAACCCAATATTCAGAATGGTTTTGGTTTTTTTTGGGGTCAAGACCCATGCCACATATGCTATTAACCTATTGCTTTTTATCGCTATTTTTTATTTGAGAAATACGCCCTTGGCTTAACCCGTACTTGCGGGCAGCATCTTTTCCCTTCATTCCATTTAGCAAATCGGCTTTAATGGCTGCATCACGGTAAGCCTCTAGTGAAGCAACCCTTTTTTGCAGATCAGCCAACTCTAAACCCTGAGAGGCCAAAATTTTTTCATGAACAGCTAACTTTTTGTTCATTGCTTCTTGCATTTTCAGCTGTAAATCAGCCAGTTCTGCGTTAATCTTTTCAATTTCATTGTCCATTTAGGATAACCTTGGTTGTTAATCACGAATAGGATAATACGCCATTTAAAATATTTAGTCGACTAAATATTTTAAATGGCGTGACTCGTAGTAAGCTACAACCTACCACAATTGTGTGTTATGAATCCCCATATAGTGCGTGTACGATACATACACATGCGATTCATTGGATATTCAGATCATCATTATAAACTTTCAAACGACCTTTTAATCAACAATGCATCCCCTCCACAACCTAACAGTAGCGTGGGATTTGCCCACGAAAAAACTACCACCCGATCCATCTTTTAAAAACCCAAATAAAAAACGTCGTCTGAAAATCCAAAATCCAGCTTTTTAGACGACCCCTCCCTTCCGAAACCACCTATTCCCTCTTCTTCAGCAGCCTCAACGCGTTGCCCACGACAAACAACGAGCTGAGGCTCATGCCTAATGCGGCGATCCAGGGTTTAACGTAGCCTAAGACGGCGAGCGGGACGGCGATGATGTTGTATGCGCTTGCCCAGGCTAGGTTTTGGCGGATGATTTCGCGTGTGCGGCGGGCTTGGGCGATGGTGGCGGGCAGGATGTTCAAGTCGTCGTTGAGCAAGACCAAATCGGCGCCGTCGCGTGCGACATCAGCGCCTGCTGCGACGGCGGCGGATACGTCGGCTTGGGCGAGGACGGGGGCGTCGTTGATGCCGTCGCCGACCATCAAAACTTTTCTGCCTTGTTTCTGCAATTCTTCAACATAGGCGAGCTTGTCTTCGGGCGCGGCTTCGGCGCGGTAGGTGTCCAAACCGAGTGCCTGCGCGACTTGTGCGACGGCATTTGTGCGGTCGCCGCTGAGTAGGTGGGTGCGGATGCCTTGTTGTTTGAGGATGTCGAGCATGGCGGCGGCGCTGTCTTTGATTTGGTCTTCTAGCAGGAAGACGGCTCGGAAACCGCTTTGGTTGCCGAGGAATACCATGCTGCCTGCGTGTTCGATGTCGGCGGCTTCGTCAGGCAACACGCCGGCTATTCCCGCGACGAAATCAGCGCGTCCCAATGCCCAGACTTGGGTTTCGCCTTTATAGGTCATTTGCGCGCTGACGCCTTGTCCGATGCGGTTGACACGTTGGGAAACTGTGTATTCGGGCGCGGGGTTGGGGTCGTCTGAAAGCGTATGGTTCAAGATGGCGCGGGCAATGGGGTGTTCGGATTGATGTTCCAAAGCTTGTGCAGCGGCAAGCGCTTCTTCTGTTTTCAGACGACCTAAGGGGATGATTCGGCTGACGGACAATTGTCCTTTGGTCAGCGTGCCGGTTTTGTCGAACACGACATCGTCGATTTGGGCGAGCGTTTCGAGGCTTTGTTTGCCGCTGATTAACACGCCGTCGTCGGCAAGCGCGCCTGTGGAGGCGGCAAGCGCGGTCGGCGTGGCAAGTGAAAGTGCACACGGACAAGTGATGACCAGCAGCGCGACGGTAATCCACAAGGCGGTTTGTGCGTCGGCATACCATGTCCAGCCGATGAAAACGGGGATGGCAAGCAGCAGCTCGCCAAACACGAAGCTGGAGGCGTATTTCTCGGCAAGCTCGGCGGCGCGCGGTTTTTGGGCGAGCGCGCGGTCGAGCAGTTTGACGATGTGCGACAGGCGCGTGTTGTTGCCGGTGCGGTCGGTTCGGATAACAAGCGGGCTGCCCGTATTGAGCGTGCCTGCGGTAACGTTTTCAGACGACCTTTTGACGACGGGCAGGCTCTCGCCCGTCAACATGGCTTCGTCCACTTCGCTCTCGCCGGACAACACCGTGCCGTCCACAGGAATAACCTCGCCGGGTTTGACGACGATGACGTCGCCCGCCTGAAGCTGTACAACCGCCGCTTCTTCGATTTCCTCGCTGTCGGGATAAGACGGAAGGCGGTGGCAGAACGCGGGAACAAGTTTCACCAGCCGCTCCGCCGCATCTCCCGCCCTGCGCCTTGCGATTTGTTCCATAAACCGCCCGCCCAACAGGAAAAACAGCAGCATGGCGATGGACTCGAAATACATCCCCTGCCCCGCATTGACGGCAAGGCTGTAAATGCCCGCGACAAAAGTCATCACGACCGCAATCGCAATCGGCGTATCCATGCCGACGCGGCGGTTTTTCCAATCGCGCCACGCGCCGCGGTAAAACGGCAACGCGCTGTAAAACACGACGGGCAGCACCATCAAAAAGCCGCCCCAGTGCAGGATTTCCAAAAACAGCGGCTCGATGTCGCCGCCGTAAAGATAAGTCGGCACGGCAAACATCATCGTCTGCATCATGCCCAAACCCGCCACCGCCAGCCTGACGATAAACTGTTTGCGCTCTTTTTGCGCCTGCGCCTCGACTTTTTGCGCATCGTAAGGCGCGGCGGTATAACCCGTTTTGCGGATTTTCAAAAGAATGTCCGACAGCGCGATTTTGCCCTCGTCCCACACCACGCGGCAGCGGTGCGTACTGTAATTCAAATCCACGCGCACCACGCCCGCCGTCCGCAAAAGCTGCTGCTCAATCAGCCATACGCACGCCGCGCAGGTAATGCCGCCCAGCATCAACACTGCCTCGCGCTTATTTCCTTCCCCGACTTCGACAAAATCCGCCTGCACTTCGGGCAAATCGTACAATTTCAGTTGCGACAACACTTCCGGCGGCGGCAATTCGGATTTTTCCGCATCGGCGGTACGCTGTTTGTAATAATTGCCCAAACCTGCATCAATAATGCTCTGCGCCACCGCCTGACAACCCGCGCAGCAGGTTTCATGGTCTTCATTTTCGTAGCGGACGGTCAAATGGAGGTGTTCGGGGACTTCCAGACCGCAATGGAAACAGGTTCTTTCCGTTTGATTCATAATATGTGCCTGATGGTGTGCCGGCAGGTGGTTTGCCGCTTGAAACTTGGATTTGAAATGTTTAAAAATGTAAACTTTATTAAAGTGTCGCTTTTTAGCAGATTTTTAAAAATATTTTACAAAACGTTTATTTTAAAACAATTTGCATATTTTTATATTATTTATTTATATTTTTCAATGATATATCCGTTTATCAATAGACGAACGGTTACTCTGCCATACCGCATATCGGTCGAATTTACCGATTATTTTAATGTAAAAAAGGAACTTTTTTAAAAAAACACCATACATTTTTGTTGACCGACTCGATTTGAAGCTGCATACTACACGCATATTCCGTACAAACAGTACAATAAAAAATACAAAACATTACGCTTTTATACAAAACTTTCCACTAACTTCTTACTCGGGAAAACATCATGATTGACCGCCTGCTACCTATTTTTGCCGTTATCGGCATCCTGTCCAGCGTCGCCTACCTGAGCTTGGCGGCATGGATGATTTACGAAAACGTTTTGAAAAAACGCCGCCTTCTCCCCCTCTAAGCGGGAAACCTTTTAAACGGCCGTTTGGAAATAAAGATAAACCCTCCCTGATTTATCTTTGTTTTCCAAACGGCCTTTATTTTTTCAGACGACCTTTTGAAACACTCGGCGGCAAACGATAATCGAAATCGAAATTTAACCCGCCGTCCTTCCCATTGAGAAACAACGGCAGTCAAAACATCTTGTTTTTATTCGGCTTTGCAGTTTTCAGACGACCTCTTGCCGCCGTTTTCCAACGCCCGTTCAATCATCGCCTCGCGCAAAGCGTCCAAGCCCAGACTTTTCGTAACCGAAATATTCACGCCGACGGCGCGTCCCGAATTGTCCCGCAACACGCCCGCCCCGCGTACGCCTTCCGGCAGCAGGTCGATCTTGTTGTACACGACAAGCTGCGGCACTTCATGCGCACCGATTTCCTCCAAAACCACATTCACATCGTCCATCTGCCGCTCGAAATCGGGATTGGACGCATCGACAACGTGCAGCAGCACATCCGCCAAAGCCGTTTCCTCCAGCGTCGCCGAAAACGCCGACACCAGCTTGTGCGGCAAATCGCGGACGAAACCGACTGTATCCGTCAGAATCACGCCCGCCTCGTGCGACAGGAACAAACGCCGCGCCGTCGTATCCAGCGTGGCAAAAAGCTGGTCTTTCGCCAACACGTCCGCCTTGGTCAGACGGTTGAACAGGCTGGATTTGCCCGCGTTGGTGTAGCCGACGATGGCAAAGGTTTTCAGACGACCCTCCATCCGCGATTTGCGGCGCGTGGCACGTTGTTTTTTCACTTGCGCCAACTGTTTTTTCAACGCCGTGATTTTCTGCCCGATTAAGCGGCGGTCGGTTTCCAACTGCGTCTCGCCCGGCCCTTTCAAGCCGATACCGCCCTTCTGGCTCTGCAAATGCCCGTAGCCGCGCACCAGCCGCCCGCTCAAATGGTTCAACTGCGCCAGCTCCACCTGCAATTTACCCTCCTGCGATTGGGCGCGTTTGGCAAAAATCGCTAAAATCAGACCCACGCGGTCGAGGACGCGGCATTGCAGGATTTTTTCCAAATTGCGCTCCTGTGTCGGCGTCAATTCATGGTTGAACACTGCCAAGCCGATGTCGTGCAGCTTCACCGCCGCCGCCAGCTCCTCCGCCTTGCCCGTGCCGACGAAATAAGCCGTATGCGCCTTGTCGCGCTTGGCGGTTTCCCGCAACACCAGCTCGCCGCCTGCCGCCGCGACCAATTCCGCCGCCTCGTCCAAGGTCGTCTGAAAAGTCCGCTCGCGCACTTCGTTCGCGCCCGAATAATCCGCGCTCAACATCACCCCGACCAGCATCACGCGTTCGGGTTGCTCCAAAGATTTGTCGACGGGGAAAATGTTGCGTTTGGACAAGGAAAATCCTTTCTTTTTTTGAAAAAACGGAAAGCGGCATCCATCCATTTGATGGCTCGGCCGCTCTCTGCCCTATCTCTGTTTGGCATGCCGCACGCTCCGTTGAAGGCGTTTGTTGATGCGATTGCGTGCTGCGTCAGCATCTTACACCATCCGCCCGTGAAAGCATAATCAAGAAAGGTCGTCTGAAAACCGGATTGGGGTTTTCAGACGACCTTTTGTTTGTTTAAACGGTTTAAACCAACACTTCAGGCGGCTTGTCCGTGCAGCGTGTGGAGGCAGCTTTGCGCGGGGTTTTCTTGAAACCACTTCAATTCGTCACGCAGGGAAACGACTTCGCCGATAACGATCAGCGCGGGGCGCGGGGCGTTTTCTGCCAGCTCGGACAGGTTTTTCAGACGACCTGTCACGACGCTCTGATGCGGAAGCGTGCCGTTGGAGACGATGGCGACGGGTGTGTCGCCGCTGCGTCCGTGCGCCATCAGTTTTTCGGCGGTTTCGGCGGCTTTGAGCGTGCCCATATAGACGACCAGTGTTTGGTTGCTCAGAGCGAGCGTGCGCCAGTCGGGTTGGTAGCCGTCGTGTTTGCTGTGTCCGGTAACGAAGAGCGCGCTTTGTGCGCAGTCGCGGTGTGTCAGGGGGATGCCTGCGTAGGCGGTCGCGCCCAGTGCGGCGGTGATGCCGGGGATGATGCGGTAGGGGATGTTTGCCTGCTGCAAGACTTGGGCTTCTTCGCCGCCGCGCCCGAAAACGAAGGGGTCGCCGCCTTTGAGCCGGACGACGCGCAAACCTTGGCGGGCGTATTCGACCAGGAGGCGGTTGGTTTCTTCTTGTTGGACGTGGTGCGAGCCTGCGCGTTTGCCGACGCTGATTTTGTCCGCGTCTTTGCGCACCATGCTTAAGACGTCGTCTGAAACCAAGGCATCGTGGAACACGACATCCGCCGCCTGTATCGCCTGCAAAGCGTGCAAGGTGAGCAGCCCTGCGTCGCCGGGGCCTGCGCCGACAAGGACGACTTCGCCTTTTGCCGCGCCGAAGCCGTCAAGCTGCGCAGCAAGCTCTGCTTCGGCGGCATCGAGGTTGCCTTGGGCGGCGAGCGCGTTAAAGCGGCTGTCGAACAGGTTTTCCCAAAAACGGCGGCGGTTTGCCGTGCCTTTGATTTTGGCTTTGACCGCGTTGCGCCATTTGCCTGCGAGCGCCGCCATTTGACCGGTGTGCAGCGGGATGAGCGTTTCGATGATCTGCCGCCACTTGCGCGCCAAAACGGGGGCGGTCGCGCCGCTGGAGACAGCGATTTTGAGCGGGCTGCGGTCGATGACGGCGGGGACGGTGAAGGAACACAAATCCGCGGTATCGACGGTGTTGCAGAGTTTCGCCCGCTGCTCCGCCGCTTGGAAAATACGGCAGTTGAAGGCGTAATCGTCGGTGGCGGCGACGGCGAAAAACACGTCATCCAAATCGTCCTCGTGAAATTCGCTGCCCAGCCATTCGATTTTGCCTTCGTCCGCCCACTTTTGGAAAACGGGATTGAGTTCGCGGGCGACAACCCTGACCGCAGCCCCTGCCTGCAACAGGCTTTCGGCTTTGCGTTCCGCCACTTTGCCCGCACCCGCCAGCAGGACGGGGCGGCCGTTCAAATCGGCAAACAGGGGATAATGGTTCATGGCGTGTTCTCTTATTAAGCTATCGTGCCGCCCATCTTAAAATCCCGCAGGCTTCGGCGGAAAGAATGGTTTTTGCTTATCTTATCGAATTTGGTTATATGGTGGATTAAATTTAAATCAGGACAAGGCGACGAA
>NZ_KV800950.1:81228-84418 GCF_001810355.1 Neisseria sp. HMSC074B07
ACGCCGTACTGGTTTAAAGTTAATCCACTATATGTGCCGTTTCCGTTGCCGCGCGGCAAAGGGGTCGTCTGAAAACGCCAATCCCTTTTCAGACGACCCCGCCAATATAACGAAATCATCTTTGCTTCAAACAAACCATTCTTTCCGTTTTTCAGACGACCTCTTTAGAGTACCGCCTATCCGAGTTTTGCTAAAGAGAACAATATGTCTATTCAAAACCACCACCTAGACTGGCTCGAAGCCGAATCCATCTACATCATCCGCGAAGTCGTCGCCGAGGCGAAAAATCCCGCGCTGCTGTTTTCCGGCGGCAAGGATTCCGTCGTTTTGCTGGCGCTGGCGGTCAAAGCGTTCAAACTCGAAGGCCGCCCGCTCAAGCTGCCGTTCAAGCTGCTGCACGTCGATACGGGGCACAATTACCCCGAAGTGATTCAGTTCCGCGATGAAACCGTGGCGCGCACGGGCGTGCAACTGGTGGTCGGCAGCGTTGAAGACTCCATCAAAAAAGGCACGGTCGTCCTACGCCGCGAAACCGATTCGCGCAACGCCGCGCAGGCGGTTACGCTGGTGGAAACCATTGAAGAACAAGGCTTTGACGCGCTGATGGGCGGCGCGCGGCGCGATGAGGAAAAAGCGCGGGCGAAGGAGCGGATTTTCTCGTTCCGCGACGAATTCGGACAATGGGACCCGAAAAGCCAGCGTCCCGAACTCTGGTCGCTCTACAATACGCGGCTCTTTAGCGGCGAAAACATGCGCGTATTCCCCATTTCAAACTGGACGGAACTCGACATCTGGCAATACATCGCCCGCGAAAAACTCGCGCTGCCGCCGATTTATTACAGCCACAAACGCGAAGTCGTCGAACGCGGCGGGCTGCTCGTCCCCGTTACCCCGCTGACGCCGAAACACGAAGGCGAAGTTTCCCAAATCCGCGACGTGCGCTTCCGTACTGTCGGCGACATTTCCTGCACCTGCCCCGTCGCCAGCACCGCCGCCACGCCCGAAGACATCATCGCCGAAACCGCAGCGGCCACCATTTCCGAACGCAGCGCCACGCGCATGGACGACCGCGTGTCGGAAGCAGCGATGGAAGAGCGTAAAAAGGCGGGGTATTTTTGAGCGGAGCAATCCGACCAAACCCGCGGCATTCACAATATTTACATCTGAATGTTTCCCTGCCCAAGGTCGTCTGAAACCGATTTCAGACGACCTTTTATTGATACAAATCTAAAAAAACTATTTGCATCACACATGAACTTTAACCAAACAATGCCCCGCACCCAAGCCCAAAGCGAGCGTTTGATTCCGACGCGGAAGCCGCGTATCCCCTTTTTTGCCTTCGGTTTTACCGCCCGTCCCGATTCCCATTTACCCGCCGTACACAGGATAACGATAAAACTGAAACAAACAATGAGTGTTATAATAAGTAAACCGACACACCCGACAGGTCGTCTGAAAAGGAGTAATCGATATGCCCCGACGCGTCTTTATCGTACACGGTTTTGAAGGCAATCCGCACGGCAACTGGTTTGACTGGCTCTCGGCACAAGTCCGCGCCGCAGGCTTCCAAGCCGACTCGCTGGCGATGCCCAATCCCGAACGGCCGACGGTTTCTTCGTGGCAGTTCGCCCTCGACCAAGTCATCGGCAAGCCCGACGAAAATACCTTCTTAGTCGGACACAGCCTAGGCTGCATTACCCTTCTGCACTTCCTCAGCCGTCAGCAGCCCGAAAAAATCGGCGGCTTGGTCCTGGCGGCGGGATTCGCCGACCCCCTGCCCCCGCTGCCCGCCCTTGACGCCTACATCAAAGGCGCCGCGCCCGAATTCGACATCCTGCGCAAAATCCAAATGCCCAAACACTGCATCGTCTCCGACGACGACACCCACGTCCCGCCCGAACTGACCCTGGACATGGCGGACAAACTCAAAAGCCCCGTCACCCACATCGCCCAAGGCGGGCACCTGATGGCATCCGACGGCTTCACAGAACTGCCGCAGGCTTGGGAAGCCTTAAAACCGATGCTGGAAGCCAAAATCTGACCCGAACGAATCAAACACCCGGCTGTACAAACCCGCATACCCGTTCCCAAACACAATCCGGTCCGAAACACCCATACGGACACCCGAGTCAGCCGATAAACCTATTCAAACGAAGCCTTTGAGTTTCAATATAGTGGATTAAAATTGCAATGATACGGCGTTGCCAACGCCCTTATGTACTACCCGTACACGGCGGGCGTTGTCGCCTTGTCTCATTTTTATTTTAATCCACTATAAAATTCGGCACCCCCTGAAACCATCCTCGAACGAAACCCCAAAAACACACCGTTTCCCATAAGAAAGGTCGTCTGAAAATGCTTCATGCTTGTTTTCAGACGACCTTTGATTTGAAGTTTCGGTGTTTTGGGGTTTTACGCCTGCGGCTCGCTCTAGCTTCGCTCATTTACCCAACCTTTTCAACTGTTTGGCAGCATATTATAGTGGATTAAATTTAAATCAGGACAAGGCGACGAAGCCGCACAGTACAAATAGTACAGAACCGATTCACTTTGGTGCTTCAGCACCTTAGAGGAATCGTTCTCTTTGAACTAAGGCGAGGTAACGCCGTCGGTTTAAAGTTAAGCCACTATATTTGCATGCCGCTGCGGCACGACAACAGTAGCGGGCGGCTTTTTTCAGACGACCCGCTTGACTTTGCCTCTTGAGGGTTTACAGTACGGTCTTGGATATTTTCTACAATCTAGGATGAAATCCTACAAGCATTTGCGTTTCGACATTTGGGCGCATCGTCTGCGTTGAAGTGTTGCGGCGGTTTGTCGGATTTCACGATATTTGCCCACAGAAAGGAAACCCTATGGAAACCCTCACGCTTCATATCGATGGGATGACTTGCGGCGGTTGCGTCAAAAGTGTTACCCGCATTTTGACCGGCATCGACGGCGTAGCCAAAGCCGAAGTCAGTTTGGAAAACAAAAATGCGGTTATTGAATTCGATCCGACGAAAACCAATGCGGCGGCGTTGATTGACGCGGTGGAAGACGGCGGATACGACGCGGCTTTGTGATTGCTTGCGAAAAGGTCGTCTGAAAACGGCTGATTCGGTTCTATATGAACCGGAATCCGTTTTCAGACGACCTTTTTTTACGTTTTCGCCGGATATAGTGGATTAACTAAATCAGGACAAGGCGA
>NZ_KV800950.1:84518-97338 GCF_001810355.1 Neisseria sp. HMSC074B07
AACGCCGTACTGGTTTAAAGTTAAGCCACTATAATCAAAACAAGATTCCGTCGGCGGAGGTCGTCTGAAAATGAAGCCTGCTTTTCAGACGACCTTATAACCAAAATTGATATCCGCCGAAGCAAACATTATTTCCGCTTTTTATTCTTTCGAGATAAAGTGCTTTGTAATCACTGCCTGTTCATGCTTGGTGCGTTACGTCCTTATCGGCAATGAATCGGGCGAATTGTTTTCCGAATTTTTCAGGAGTGTCGAATGAATATCCGCATACTGTCGCTGGCTGCCGCCATTGCCCTTTCCGCCTGCTCGCCCAAATCCGAACAGGCTGCCGACAAGGCGGCTGCGCCGGCGGCAAACGGCAAGGGCATTACGCTTTTAAATGTGTCTTATGATGTGGCACGGGATTTTTACAAAGAATACAACCCGTTATTTATTAAAGAATATCAGGCAAAGCATCATGGCGAGTCTATTGAAATCCAGCAGTCTCACGGCGGCTCCAGCAAGCAGGCTTTATCTGTGGCGAACGGTTTGGCGGCGGACGTGGTGACCATGAATCAGACTTCCGACATCGAGCTGCTCGAACAAAAAGGCTTGGTCAAATCCGACTGGGCTAAACGCCTGCCCGACCATGCCGTGCCTTACACCAGCACGACGGTTTTCCTCGTCCGCAAAGGCAATCCGAAGCAAATCAAGGATTGGAACGATTTGACCAAAGACGGGGTAAAAATCGTACTCGCCAACCCGAAAACCACGGGCAACGGCCGCTACGCCTTTTTGGGTGCATACGGCTACGGTTTGAAGGCGTTTGGCGGAGATGAAGGCAAAACCAAAGAATTTGTCGCTGCCTTACTGAAAAACACGCCGGTATTTGAAAGCGGCGGCAGGGCGGCAACGACGACGTTCAGCCAGCGCAATATTGGCGATGTTTTGATTACTTTTGAAAACGAGGCGAATCATGTCAGCAAAAAACTGACTCAAGATCAATTTGAGATTGTTTATCCGAGCTACACGATTTTGTCGGAAACGCCGGTTGCCGTCGTGGACAGCGTGGCGGATAAAAAAGGTACGCAGCAGGCGGCGCAGGAATATCTGTCCTACCTTTGGAGCAAACCCGCCCAAGAGCTTGCCGCCAAATTGTATCTGCGTCCGCGCGACAGCGAAGTCCTCGCCGCACACAAAGCTGATTTTCCGGATATCGAAACGTTCAATCCGAATGAAAAATTCGGCACATGGCCGGAAATCATGAAGAAATATTTTGCCGACGGCGGCTTGGTGGACCAGCTCTCGCCCAAACGCTAAAAGAAACAATCCGCCCAACCGGCACGCCTTGCGCCCTACCCGCTTCGGCTTGCCAAACAGGCGCAAACAGCCCGAAACCTTTTTTCAGTCAGGTTTCGGGCTGCTTCGTTTTTGAATGAACGGCATCTTTTCAGACGACCTCGTCCATCAAACTTGGCACATCATTTCACACACGGATTGTCCAAAACGACCGAGACATCGCGTTCGGCTTTGTTCATATAGGTCATGCGGACTTTCTTGCCTTTGAATTCTGCCTCGACGACGGATTCCAACGTGGCGACATCTTGGATGAAGCCGAATTTTTTGTCTTTTGCGGAAATGAATTTGACCGGTTTTTCATGGAACAGCGAGTAGAAAGACACGCCTTTATAACCTGCGGTCACGGCGCATTGCGTTTTGCTGTCGGTGGCGATGACAGAGGAAAGCGTATGGGGCTTGTGGGTACGGTCGGCGAAGGTGGTGTAGGAATCATACGATCCGAAGCTGATCCTTAATGCAAAGGTATTGCCAAGCCATTCATAGCTCGTCCTGTCTTCGGGAAGATTTTTTGCAATGGCTTTTTTGCTTGCAAAGAAAGAGCATTCTTGAGTTTTATGGTTGCAGACTTTTCTGACGCTGAACTGTTTGTCCGGAGAAGTAATGACGGTTGCGGCGGCAAGGCTGTTTGCGCTTGCTGCGGCGAACACACAGCTTAAAAGAAGTGAGCGGATGGGAAGGGACGGTTTCATTTTTTGTTTGGTGTATCGGTTGGTTTTTAATCTTGATTGAGTGGGTTTGAATGCAATGACGCACTCAATAATACCTGTGGCGGAATGGCCGCCGATATGTTGATTTCAATCCGCAAAACAGATAATCCGAAGATCGTCTGAAACTGCTTTTTGGCGTTTCAGACGACCTTTATTTGCTTTGCGGCGCGGGTTTAGCGGAAGAAGTCGCCCATGCCTGCGGGCAGGCCTTGGGTGAATGCACCCATGGTTTTGTTGGTGGTTTCTTCGGCTTTTTCAGAGGCGGCATTGATGGCGGCGAGCACCAAATCTTCCAGCATTTCTTTGTCGTCTGCGGCTTCTTGAATCAGGTCGGGGCTGATTTCGAGTTTGCGCACGACGTGGGCGCAGGTCATCACGACCTTAACCAAGCCGTTGCCTGCTTCGCCTTCTACTTCGGTTTCGGCAAGTTTCGCTTGCGCTTTTTTCATGTTTTCCTGCATTTGCTGCGCCTGTTTCATCAGGCCGCCTAATCCGGCTTTTCCGAACATATTTAAAACTCCTGTGGTTGAATCGTTAAGGTTATGGGGTCATACCGTTTGGTGTGAAGGGTCGTCTGAAAGCGGGTTGATGGTTTTCAGACGACCTGAATGTTTATGTATCCGAAGGGAAACGGAAATTCTCGATTGCCGTTATTCCGCCTGCTCCGCCAGTTCCAAAGAATCGGGCTGCCATTGGGCTTCGAAAACTTTTAAAACCTGACGCGCGGTTTCGTCGGCTTCGAGCAAATCCTGCGCCTGCTGCCTGCCTTCAAGCTGGAGGCGTTGGCGGCGCATGATCGGGGTTTCCCAACCCGCGTCGTCGCGCCACGGTTCGGTTTGCAATTTCAACGGCAGTCCGTAGGCTTCGGCAAGCGTGTTTTTGATTTTGTCGAGCCGCTCTTTGTTGGCGGTGGCGCGGGCTTCGTCGGTCAGCGACAGCATTATCAGATGGCTGCCTGCGTCGTAGTGCGTCCATGCGGCGTGTTGCGCCAGCATTTGCGCGGCGCCGAGCTTGCGGGCGAAATGTCGGACGATTGCCGCCCAGTTTTCGGTGGAAAAATCGGGCAGCGGGGCGAACTGCGTGTCTTCGTCGTCGTCGCCGTCTTCTTCGGCTTCCGATTCTGCTTCTGCCGTATCGGCAGGGACGGCGTGTTCCCAATCCGGCGGCGGGGGCATTTCCGCGCTATCCGCTACGGGGTAGTCATGCTCGGGCGAACCGTAATCGTAGAAAGGCTCTGCGGAAGCTTCATGCGCAAACGATTCTGCATCCACGGCTTCTTCAATCGGGGTCGTCTGAATGGGGTTTTCAGACGAAGCCTCAGACAAGGAAACGTCAGCTTCGTTGTTTGCTGCCCCGTAATCGGAAACTTGATTTTCAGACGACGTTTCGGCTTGATGGGTCGTCTGAAATGGCGTTTCTGCTTCGTTTGCGGACGGAGTGTTTATCTCTGCTGCGTCAGAGGTCGTCTGAACGCTCGCATCCGCCGTTTGGGCGGGCGTGTCCGATACGGTTTCCACATCGCTTGGTGTGTCTTCCCAAGGTGGAACGTCATTCTTTTCTTGAACAGAAACCGGTTCGGCAACCTTGTTTTCAGACGACGTGGCAGGCGTGGAGGTCGTCCGAACGGGTGGTTTGGCGGCTTCAGACTGGGGAAGTTGCAAAGGCTTTTTTGCGGTATGGACACCCGTTTCGGCAGAATGCAGCTCAGTATTTTCGATATGTCCGCCAACGTCGTGCGCATCCGCTGCCAACGGCGCAAACGCAAGCATACGCAGCAGGGTCATGACGAAGCCGGCGTATTCGTCGGGCGCAAGGCTCAAATCCTGTTTGCCATGGATAGTGCATTGATAATAAAGCTGGATTTGTTCGCCGCTGAGTGCCTGGCTCAGTTGCAACAGGGTTTCGCGCTCAGGGTCGTCGTGTGCCAAAGCGGAAGGAACCGCCTGTATCAAGGCGAGGCGTTGCAACAGCATGGCAAGTTCGCCCAACGCGCTGTCAAAGCCGATGGCGCGCGCCGCCATTTCCTGCGCTTTCGCCAGCAGGGCTTCGCCGTCTTGGTTGACGATGCCCGCCAGCAGCTCGTAGAGATATTGCTTGTCCACCGCGCCTATCATTTGGCGGACGTCTTGTTCGGCAACGCTGCCCGAACCCATGGCGATGGCTTGGTCGAGCAGGCTTAAGGCATCACGCATCGAGCCTGCGGCGGCACGGCCCAAGAGTTGCAGGGCGGCTGGTTCGTAGGCGATGTTTTCGTTGTTTAAAACATGGGCAAGGTGGTCGGCAACCTGTTGCGAAGTCATGTTGCGCAAGACAAATTGCAGGCAGCGGCTCAAAACGGTAATGGGGACTTTGTGCGGATCGGTGGTCGCAAGGATGAATTTGACGTGTTCGGGCGGCTCTTCCAGCGTTTTCAGCATGGCGTTGAACGCACTTTTGGAGAGCATATGTACTTCGTCGATGATATAGACTTTGTATTTGCCGGCGGTCGGCGCGTATTGGGCGTTTTCCAATACTTCGCGGATGTTGTCGATGCCGGTGTTGGAGGCGGCGTCGATTTCCAGCAGGTCAACGTAGCGTCCGGTGTCAATTTGCGTACAGCTTTGGCACACGCCGCAAGGCTCGCCGTGTTGCGCGTTTTCGCAGTTCAGGCTTTTCGCCAGAATACGGGCGATGGTGGTTTTCCCGACGCCGCGCGTACCGGTCAGCAGGTAGGCATGGTGCAGGCGGCCTTCGTCCAGCGCGTTGCGCAAGGCTTTGACGACGTGTTCCTGACCGACTAAATCGGCAAAGGTTTTCGGACGCCATTTACGGGCAAGAACTTGATAAGCCATAAGGTTTTCTCTGCTGGAAATAAATCGGAAGGTCGTCTGAAAAGTGGTTGAACGCCTTTCAGACGACCTTGGAAGATGACGGGTATTTTAGCATTTTTTTGATTTTTATTAAGGATTTTCTGTCTGCATATCGGGAAAGGCGCGTGTATAATCGTTAGAATATTACAAAATCTAAAATATCTTGAAGAACAAATCACTATGTCTGAAATCATCTTACGCAATCATTCCGCATCCATGCAGATAAACACCCTGGGCGCATATGTGGACAATTTGGTTTTACACGGTCGAGAAGTGTTATTCCCGAAAACCAGCGTCCAAGTCGGCACTGATACAAAATTACGCGGCGGGATGCACGTCTGCCTGCCGCAGTTTGGGCCGGACAGTAAAAACCATTTGGCGCAACACGGTTTCGGCAGAACCTCTACTTGGCAAATCCGCTATCAAAATGAATCGGATGTCGGCTTGAGATTGATCAGCACGGCAAAGGGCTATGAAAACGTCGAATGGCTTCTGGATTACAGCCTACCGAACGAAAACGAAGCGGTCGCTACATTGACCGTCTGCAATTACGGCGACGCGCCCGTGCGCACTTCGCCCGGTTTCCATCCCTATTTCCCCGCCGTCGGCACCCAATTCGATTTCAACGGCGCGCCCTACGACGCCGACTATATCGCACACACGGAATTTGTCGCTTCATCATCGTATACACATGTTGCGTTTGACGGATTAAAACTCGACATCCGAACGCAAAACCTGCCCGTTTACGCGCTTTGGAGCGACCGCAACGGACAATACACCTGCGCCGAGCCTACCGCCGAAGGCAACGCCTTTTTATCGCCTGCGCGCGGCGGACAGTTTGTATCGGGACATGGCAAAAAGCGTTACGGCATGAAAATCCGTTTGATTGCTTGAGTTTGGAGTGGATTTGTTTCAGGCCCTCAAATAAAAAACCACCTTGGAGAAGGTGGTTTTTGAACATTACAAACCGTTGTTGTTGATTGCATTGGCAATATCACGCACGGCGGTAACATACATTCGGCTGTTGTTATACTGCCAAACTGTATAGAAATTATTCAGACCGAGATAATATTCAAATACGCCCGGACTGGTTTCCAAGCTGAACAAAACGGCTTTCTCATTGTCGGCAACCGCTTTTTGCGGAACCACACCCATTGCTTTGAAATCCGCAACGGTACGATTCAATGCGGTTTTTTCATCAATGATGGCTTTTAAATCAGGCGTAATCGTCAGATTGACGGGAACAATCATTTTGCCGCCTGTTTTCCAGCCGTGTTGCTTCATATAATTGGCAACAGAAGCGGCAACGTCGCCGATATTGTTCCAAATATCGCGGTGTCCGTCGCCATCATAATCGACCGCCCATTTGCGATAGCTCGAAGGCATGAATTGCGGCATACCCATTGCGCCCGCATAGCTGCCTTTGAAGTCAAAAACGTTCTCTTTTTCTTCTTTCGCCATCAGCAAAAGCTCAATCAGCTCGTTTTGGAAAAACTCGGCGCGACGCGGATAATCAAAACCCAAGGTACTCAAAGCATCGGCAACGCGGAAGCTGCCCGTGTTTTTACCGTAGTTGGTTTCAATCCCGATAATCGCCACAATCAGCTCGGCAGGTACTCCGTATTTGCGTGCCACATCATCGATAACGGCACGGTTGGCAGCGTAAAACTGTTTGCCGCCGTTAAATTTCGTCGCGCCGGAGTTGCCCGTGCGGAATTCATACCAAGGGCGGGAAGTTGACGGGCGGTACATGATATTGATGATATTGCCCTTGTAAACCACGCCATTAAAAAAGTTTTGCAGCTCGGCTTCTGTAAACTGCTTTTTCGCTGCCTCATAACGGATAAACTGGCGGACATTGGTATTGGCATTAAAGCCGCTGCTGGCAACCGATTCCGCAGCAGAATCAAAAGCAGGACGCTGGTTTTTGCTTTGATTGATCGGCTCAACCGTTTTAGCAGACTCAACGTTTGTTTTGGTTGTATTGCAAGCAACAAGCAGCAACGCGGTTGATATTGCGATGAAAGGGATAAGTTTTTTCATATCTGAATTTATAGTCACTAAGGAAGCAGTCTTAATTATGCAAAAAGGTCGTCTGAAAGACGGTAGGAATATACATTCCCTTTCCTTTCAGACGACCTTTTAAGACTGTCTATTACTCTGCAGCCGCAACAACAGCAACGGTAATCGCAGCAACAGCGTCAGTGTGCAGAGCCACTTCAACTTCGTACTCGCCTACGGCTTTCAGAGGGCCGTTAGGCAGGCGGACGTTGGATTTTGCAGCTTCAACGCCTGAAGCAACAATCGCAGCAGCGATGTCGGCATTGGTAACGGAACCGAACAGACGACCGTCCACACCGGCTTTTTGAGCGATAGTGATGGTTTGACCGTCCAGTTTTTCTTGACGTGCTTTAGCATCGGCCAAGATTTCGGCTTGTTTGGCTTCCAATTCGGCACGGCGTGCTTCGAATTCTTTCATATTGGCTTCAGTAGCGCGTTTGGCTTTGCCGGCAGGAATCAGGAAGTTGCGGGCGTAACCGTTTTTTACGGTAACGATGTCGCCCAAGTTGCCCAAACCGCCGATTTTCTCTAACAGAATAATTTGCATGATTTAAACTCCAAAATTATTTGTGTTGATCGGTGTAAGGCAACAGAGCCAGGAAGCGTGCGCGTTTGACTGCAGTAGCCAATTGGCGTTGGTAATGCGCTTTGGTGCCGGTGATGCGGGCAGGGATGATTTTGCCGTTTTCAGAAATGAAGTCTTTCAGCAAATCAACTTGTTTGTAATCGACTTCTTGGATTTTTTCAGCCGTAAAGCGGCAGAATTTTCTACGTTTGAATGATTGACGAGCCATTGTCGTTTAACCTTTATATTCTTTAATGTTCTGTATGCGGAGTATCGGCCTTGGGAAGCGTTTGCTTCGCTGTGCGAGAAAGCCTTCTGCTTCAACCATCGTATCTTGCCGATACTGCCATTCTTCAGCCTGCTTACCTAAAATACGCGCGGGAATTTCAAAACTGACCAGGCATTTTTGCCCGTTTTCTTCCTGCCAAGATTCATGCTTTAACATAATATCCAAAACAGGAATTCCTGCCGGCGTGTATCTCAAGGATTCAACCTTGTAAATCAGGGCAGTAAGCTTTGTAAGATTATCCAATCTTATTCGGCTGCTGCAACTTCTTCAGCCGCACCGTTCAGCAAGTTTTTTGCTTTTTCGCCGCCCAGCATAGGAGAGGCTTCGGTTACAGCATGTTTTGTTTTGATGGTCAGATGGCGCAGTACGGCATCGTTAAAGCGGAAAGCGGTTTCCAGCTCTTCAACTACTTCAGGAGTAGTTTCGATGTTCATCAAAACATAGTGTGCTTTGTGGATTTTGTTAATCGGGTAAGCCAGTTGACGGCGGCCCCAGTCTTCCAAGCGGTGGATTTTGCCGCCAGCTTCGGCAATCATGGTTTTGTAACGTTCAACCATAGCAGGCACTTGCTCGCTTTGATCAGGATGAACGATAAACACGATCTCATAATGACGCATGTTATCTCCTTATGGATGATTAAATACAGCCTTTTGCCATGCGAAAGCAAAAGGCAAGGTTGAAAGCGTCGAATTATAACCGAAATTCAAGCCTGTCACAAGCAGACAATGCTGTCTGAAAATATTCTGTTTTCAGACGACCTCTATCCTCATCAAATCATCCTTATTTATCCCGCCGTGACATTCCAGATAAACTTCAACATCATTCCCCTGCCAAACACAGGCAACAGCAAATCCATCAGACAACATCGCTGTCATCCCATGCCAATCCGAACATCCGCACACCTGTATTTCCCTTTTTCCATCTGCCGTAAATCGATAGCCAACCTTGCGCATATCCTCGGGAAAATCCAAATCCGCCGCCTTCAACAGTGCTTCTTTAATGCACCATAGCCGATAAAATTCTTCCTTATCCCAATCCCTGGATACCAAATATTCCTTTTCCCACTCAGCACATACCCACTCCGCCAACGCCTGAAAATCACGAAAACGGATTTTCTCAACATCCACACCGGCGGACAGACTATTTGATGTACACAACACCGTAGCAATGCCGTGACTATGGCTGAGCGAAACGATTGGATGTTTTGATTTTTGCTTAAGGGCGCGACTGACTTTCCAATCTATTCTTTCCGACAATTGCGGTGATTGGGCTATCCTCTGCCTATCATGTTGACTTAAAGAATCATCACAATAAGTTTCGGCAAGAAGCTCATCTCCGAGCAGGCAATACAAATGCTTCTTCATCGGATATCCAAAACAAAATTTTCTAAAACCAAAATGAGCCGGCAGCATATACCCACCGGCTCATTTCAACACATTGCAAGCATCAAGCTACCATTTAAAGATAACAGTTAGACCAAATTACCGCCAAACCATAATTTGGTCGTTACACTTTTAATGCAAGCTTCCTTTTAAGACCACTCGGCTGTTCCAAGTAGCAACATGGCATTCATACTCATTGCCGCCAACGGTTTTTTTGTCAAAATAGCTGACTAAGCGGACGGATTTCGCTTTTCTTTGTACCGCAGTGCTTTGGAAGCGTTTCACTGTACTCAAGAAAGCACGCTGGCAGGATTCCTCCGGACTTTTACCGACCATGTTGGCAATTTGACGGGAGACCAAAGTGGTATTACCGGTGCTGCCGTAAGAAACTTTGATATTAGGATTCAGAACAGATTTCGCTTCATCGGAATTCAGTGCAACACTTGCCTTACACATATAAACGTCATTTTTTCCTTTGCCATTCACTTTATGCCCTTCACCCACACTGCGGCATGCTCCTGAATCTTTCCCGGCATGTTGTTCATGAGATGAAGCCGAGCCTGAATTTCCGACAGAAGACTCCGATTTTGATTGGTTACTAGCACATGCAGAAATGGCTAATACTGAAGACAAAGCGATTAGATAAGAAAAACGGCGCATTTCAATAACTCCCGAAAGTAGTTTGTAAATAAGGATTACGATTTGTTATTGTAATGCATTGCGGATTATCTGATAAGAAATAAATCACCCCTTCTTTTACAAAAATTCCCTCTCACCGCACGACTTCAAATATTGTTATAAAGCAAATTGTATGAACTCTCTCTTTCAGACGACCTGCAATTCGCCACACACATAAAATCATCTGAAAAATAGACAAACTTTATCATCAACCGTTAGACTGCCCAGATTATGTTACGGATACGCTTATGAATATCTTAATTTCCAACGACGACGGCTACCTAGCCCCCGGCATTGCTATTTTGGCACGCGTTGCAGCAGAATTTGCCAATGTCCGCGTAGTTGCACCCGAACGCGACCGCAGCGGCGTCAGCAATTCTTTAACACTTGACCGCCCGCTGCAAATAAAAGAAGCCTCAAACGGTTTTTACTATGTCAGCGGAACGCCAACCGACTGTATCCATGTCGGACAACACGCCCTGCCCGATTTCAAACCCGATTTGGTTTTATCCGGAATAAACAATGGCGCCAACATGGGGGACGACACCCTCTACTCAGGTACAGTCGCTGCAGCAACCGAAGCCTATTTGATGGGTATTCCCGCCATCGCTTTTTCATTGAATGATTCACGCGGCCGCTACTGGAAAACCGCTGAAAAATCCGTTTGGATGTTGCTAGAATATTTGTTAAAAAATCCTCCTAAAGAGCCCATCCTGTGGAATATCAACATCCCCGCAGTCATGCCTGAAGACATACAGGGCATTAAAATCACGCGATTGGGCAGAAGACACCACGAGCAAAGTATCGTCCCCATGCACAATCCGCGCGGAGAACCGATTTACTGGATAGGGCCGGTCGGCAACATTTCCGACCAAGAGAAAGGCACCGACTTTGGAGAGTGCGAAGCAGGGTTCATCACCATCACCCCCCTGCAAATCGACCTAACAGCCTACAACCAACTCCAAAGTGTCAGGGAGTTTTGGCAAGGCATAAAACCCTCAAACACATAACCTTTTCAGACGACCTGCTTCTGATATAGTGGATTAACTTTAAATCAGGACAAGGCGGACGAAGCCGCACAGTACAGACAGTACAGCAAGGCAAGGCAACGCCGTACTGGTTTAAAGTTAAGCCACTATAAACAGTTATTTTGAAATGAAACCCTACATTAAGCCCATACCCGCTGTCCGTCAGATTTTCAAACAGGCGAACCAGTCAAAATCAGGCACTTTAACAGTTACTAACGGCTGCAATACTTGAGAACAGGGCGTATTTTTATTATGATATGTCCCAATAAAACAACAACCCGATATAAAGGTCATCCAATCATGTTGAAAAAAACCGCATTTTACGCAGGGTCGGCAGCCCTCGCCCTCATACTCAGCGCATGCGCCAGCCAACAACCTGCGCCCGTCGTCGTAGGCAATTCCGGCAGCAATTCCGGTTCTGCAAACACAACCTCCAACAATCCATATGGTGCAGCGCCTTACGAAACCAATGCGGCCAACAACGACGCCCCTTATACCCCTCCCGCTTCCACTCCTCCTGCCAACAGCAGCTACCCTTCCGGCCCTACCGGCTCTTACACGCCTTCTTACGCGCCGGTGGACATCAATGCTGCAACACACACCGTAGTGCGCGGCGATACCGTCTATAACATTTCCAAACGTTACCAAATTACCCAAGACAACCTCCGCGCATGGAACGGCTTGGCAGACAACACCATCAGCGTCGGACAAACCCTCCGCGTCAAACCGAACGGCTACAGCGCTCCAACCGCTACTGCGTCTGTTCCGACCCCTCCTCCGACACACACCGCCTCTCCCAAACCTACTCCTGCACCGCTTAACACCCCGACCGTTTCCACAGGCGGTACCCGCACAGTCAGCGGCATCACATGGCAACGTCCGACCGTCGGCAACGTCATCAGCAACTTCGGCGGCAGCAACAAAGGCGTAGATATCGGCGGTACAGCCGGCCAACCCGTCGTTGCGGCAGCTGACGGCAAAGTCGTCTATGCCGGCTCAGGTTTGCGCGGTTACGGCAACCTGGTCATCATCCAACACAACTCATCTTATCTGAGCGCATACGGTCACAACCAACGCTTGCTGGTCAACGAAGGGCAACAAGTCAAACGCGGTCAAACCATCGCAAACATGGGTAATACAGACGCCAGCCGTACACAACTGCATTTTGAAGTGCGCCAAAACGGCAAACCGGTCAACCCTGCAAACTACGTTGCATTTTAAAATCAATGCCATACAAAACCGCCCAAATTGGGCGGTTTTTATTTTCAAAGACAAAAGCCAACCCTCCCAATTCACAACAATATTGACTTATATTGAATTTCTCCCGCCAATACACCCGTACAATCAAACTTATTGCCGTCTCCAGTATTTTTCAGACGACCCTCAAGACATTTCCGTCTTTTGAAATCTTTCTCAAAGCTTTTCTTTTCAAGGAGTCATCATGCAACAATACACCCTAGATCCCAAAGCCTTGCTCGGCGGCGTTATCCATAGCGATATCGACCAAGAAATCGTTCAACTCTCCCTGCAAAAGGATAATGAAATCCCCGATTATCAAGCCGATGCCATTATTCTCCTGCTGGTACTCAACGGCAGCGCCAAAATCATCACCCAAACCGAAACCCTCTCCACGCAAGGACTTCAAGTCGTCCGCCTTGAGCCCAACGAAACCCACAGCATACGCGCCCTACAAGACCACACCAATATACTGGTCATCAAGCAGCTTACTTACGCCTCCGGCCTGAATAAAAAACTGCGTTTCGGCAAATGTTGCCTATAAAGAAAGAGGTCGTCTGAAAGCCAAAAAAATGGTTTTCAGACGACCTCTTCAACATTCAACCTAATTACTGTTCAAAAAGAACGATAAATCAAAGTTCCGACACAAGACAACTTATAGTGGATTAAATTTAAATCAGGACAAGG
>NZ_KV800951.1:0-602 GCF_001810355.1 Neisseria sp. HMSC074B07
GCGAAGGCCATACCACTTCCTACGAATACGGCCAGGACGGTCTGCCGACCCGACGTACCAATGCGCTGGGCCATACCTTCGGCTACCATTACGACAAAGCCCGCCGCTTAATCGGCCTCACCAATGAAAACGGCGCGCGCTACCGTTTTGCCTACGACGTCCTCGACCGTCTGATTGCCGAAAGCGGTTTCGACCATAAGCTCACCGGCTACCGCTACAACGCCGGCAACGAACTGGTCGAGCAGCGCGAATTCGGCGACGACGCCTCCCTCGCCGCCAAACTGATGGCGCAACTGGGCGGACAGCCCGTCCCCAAAAAAGACGCCGCCCCGCTTTCAGACGACCTCGACAGCCAAACCCCGCTGCGGATTACCGAGTTCAAACGCGATGTATTGGGACGCTTAATCCACACCCTCGCCCGCGACGTCGGCGACCGAGTTCAGGAAACCGCTTACCAATACGACTTGGACGGCAACCTCGTCCGCGCCGCCAACCGCCACAGCATCACCTGTTTCGACTACAACGAAAACGGCCGACTCATCGCCCAGCACCAATGGAAAGTGCCGTCCAAAGAAGAGAGCGCCCGAAACGGCCTGCCCGAA
>NZ_KV800952.1:0-25760 GCF_001810355.1 Neisseria sp. HMSC074B07
CTGTTGGGGGAAAAGGAATTTTGCAAAGGTCTCAATTTTTCAGACGACCTTTTGTGCTTTGCCCTATCCGCCAAACCGCCGGTCACCCGCAGCGTGGGTTCTACCCACGGATGAACAAGGAAGATTGGATAGGGATGTTCGGGCGGAAGATCGCAGGCAAAGCCCACGCTGCGGATTGGTTTATCCTGAGCCTTGCCTATTTGAACAAAAGGTCGTCTGAAACCGAAGTTGGTTTTCAGACGACCTTTTTCTGTTTGACGGGCAATTATGCGCCGAACACTTTCAAACGGTTTTCCACAGGCTCGAAGGCTTTTTCACCGGCAGGCGCTTCGATGCCGCCGATGACCATTTGCGCGCGCAGGAGCCAGCTTTCGGGCAGGTTCCATTCTTTGGCGATGGCGGCGTCGGGCAGCGGGTTGTAGTGTTGCAGGTTCGCGCCCACGCCGGCAGCGGCAAGCGTCGTCCAGATAGCGTATTGCGTCATCGCGTTCGCATGGTCCGCCCAGACGGGGAAGTTGGCGGCATAAGAAGGGAACTGCTCTTGCAGGCCTTTGACGACGTTTTGGTCTTCGAAGAACAAAATGGTCGCCGCGCCTGCTTTGAACAGGTTTAATTTTTGCGCGGTCGGCTCGAATTGTTCGGCAGGCACGATGGCGCGCAAAGCGTCTTCAACAAATTGCCACACTTTGCCGTGTTCTTCGCCGAAGAGGACGACGACGCGGGTGGATTGCGAGTTGAAGGAAGAAGGTGTGTGCAAAACGGCGTGTTTGACGATTTCGCTGATTTCTTCGTTGCTGATGGGCAGATTTTTGTTCAGCGCGTAAATGGAACGGCGGGTTTCGGCCGCTTGTTGCAAGGTTTGATAAGTCATTTTGTTTTTCCTTTGATTGATGTTTAATCGGTTGGCGGGTTTGGAAATGGATGCGCCAAACCCGCTTCGCTTGTTTTCAGACGACCTTTGGGCCTATCAGGATTTGTTTTTGCCGAACAGGTTGTCCAATGCCAATGAGCCGCCGCCGGCTGCTGCCAGATAGAGGAACACGAAGCAGAACAATACTGCCGATTCGCCGCCGTTGGCAAGCGGGAACAGTGCCGAACCTTGGGAGGCGTGTGCCATGAAATAGGCAGCCGCCATCTGACCGGACAGGATGAAAGCAGCAGGACGGGTGAACAGTCCGAGAATCAAGAGGATGCCACCAACGATTTCCAAAATGCCTGCCACCAGCATCAAGCCTTCGGGCGAGCCGCCGCCCATGGCAGTCGGGAAGCCGAAGAATTTCGACGTGCCGTGCAGGAGGAAGAGGTAGGCGGTTACGATACGCAATACGGACAATAAAATGGGTTGGATACGGGCGCAGGTTGCAGACATGGGGTTCTCCTTATCAAAAATGCGGGGGTTAAATGAAAACTAATCTTATCTGCGCAGTATAGATAATTACCGGCAGTAGATATATACTCCTTTCATTGACGCAACGTTTCCCCAAAAGAAAACATGGATACCCTGTTCAGCCTCAAAGTTTTCCGCCAAGTTGTCCAAAGCGGCAGCTTCACCCGCGCCGCCGAGCAGCTTGATATTTCCACCGCGATGGCGAGCAAACACGTCAGCCATCTGGAAAATACGATTAAGGCCAAACTGCTGCACCGCAACAGCCGCAACCTCCACCTGACCGAAGCGGGCGAAGAATACTACCGCCAATGCAGCTACGCGCTCGATACGCTCGACACCGCCGCGCAAAAGGCGGCAGGCGGGGCGGATACGCCGCAGGGCATGTTGCGCGTGACCATGCCGCTTTGGTTTGCGGGCAATTTAATCGGCAACTGGCTGGCGGAATACCGCGAACGCTATCCCGAAGTCACGCTCGATTTGGTACTCGACAACCGCCACGTCGATTTAATCGCCGAAGGCTTCGACCTCGCCTTGCGCGTGGCAAAAACCTTGTCGCCGTCGCTTATTATCAAGCCGCTTGCGCAAATCCAATTCGTCCTGCTCGCCTCGCCCGACTATCTGGCGAAACACGGCACGCCGCAAACGCCCGAAGAAGCCATGCGCCACCCCGCCATCCTGCCGTCCTACACCGACCAGCGCAATTTGGAAATCACGCATCAAAAAACAGGCGAAAAAAGCATTCTGACGCTCAATCCGGTGATTCTCAGCGACAACACGCTGATGATCCGCGAATTGATCAGGGCGGGCGCGGGCATCGCCTATCAGCCGCTGTGGTCGGTCAGGCAGGATTTGGCGGAAGGCAGACTGGTCCGCCTGTTACCGGACTATCGGGTGCGGACCGATCAATTAAACGCAGTTTATGTGGACAGGGCGTTTTTGAGCGCGAAGGTGCGCAGTTTTATTGATTTTCTGAACGAGAAGATTTCGGCGGAAGGGCAATAAGGTCATCGTCCAAAACTAAAGAGGTCGTCTGAAAACGGAAAACGGTTTCAGACGACCTTTTGTTTGTTCGGCGGTTTATTTGACCTGCTGCATGTATTTTTTCAGACGACCCTTGCTCTGCATGGCGCGGTTTTCCAGTTCGTCCACAACGGCTTGCGCTTTGGCTTTGTTCACCGGTTTACCGACCTGAATCACGCCGCTCATGTTCATCATGCGGTGCGGCGGGCAGGTATAGACGTACACGCCTTCTTTGTCGAGTTTGAGGGTGAAGTCTTTGCCGTCTTCGGAGAGGAAGTCGGCAACGCCGTCGGGCAGGGCTTTGCTTTGCACCCAGTGGCCTTTGTTGGCGGCTTTGAAGGTTACGGTGTCGCCGACTTTGGCGTTGACGTAGCCGGGTTCGAACACCATGCTGCCGTCTTTGCCGTTGTCGAGCATTTTGACTTCGTGGTTGGCGGCGTATGCGCCGAGGGAAGCGGTCAGCATGAGGAGGAAGAGGGATTCTTTCATGGGGGGAGTCCTTTCTAAGGATATAGTGGATTAAATTTAAATCAGGACAAGGCGACGAAGCCGCACAGTACAAATAGTACAGAACCGATTCACTTTGGTGCTTCAGCACCTTAGAGGAATCGTTCTCTTTGAACTAAGGCGAGGTAACGCCGTCGGTTTAAAGTTAAGCCACTATAAAAAATATGGGACGGGCTGATGAGTCGGAGAGGTAAGCCTTGGGCTTACCGCCCTCTCCCTCTCCCGCGGGAGAGGGGATAAGTTGCAGGGAGTTCGCAGGCCGGATGCTCAAATCCGACATTTGCAGGAGCGGATTGTTAATTGTCAACCGTCGTCATTCCCGCGCAGGTGGGAATCCATTGGAATGACGACGGCGGTTAAGTTACGCACTCTGCCGCATCGGGCGGATAACGGGCAGGCCTTTGCTGTCGTATAAAAGTTCGATGTCCACTTTGTACAGCCTGCCTATCATGTCTGCCTGCAATACGTCCTGCGGCGCGCCCTGCGCCTGTACTTTGCCTTCGCCGAGCAGAATCACGCCGTCTGAAAACTGCGCGGCGAGGCTCAAATCGTGCAAGACCATCAGCGTAACCAGATTGTGTTCGTGCGTGTATTGCACCACGCGCTCCAAGAGGTTCAACTGGTGGTGCATATCCAGCGCGCTGACCGGTTCGTCCAGCATCAGGATTTCGGGGCGGCGCAGCATGACTTGGGCAAACATGACGAGCTGCCGCTGTCCGCCGGAAAGCCGCATGACGTCGCGGTGCGCCAGATGGCCGATGCCCAGCTCCGCCATGATACTTGCGGCTTCGTGCAGCAGTTCGTCGCCGACGTGCATGTGCAGCGCGTCCATGCGGCCGAGCAACACGACTTCCAGCGCGGTCAGCGAGGCTTCGGCGGCGGTGTCCTGCGGCATATAGCCTATGCGTTTGCGCCAGCTTTGCAGGTGGATTTTGCTCAACGCTTCGTCGCCGTAGCGGATGATGCCTTTGTGCGCCACTTCGCCGAAAATCGTTTTCATCAGCGAGGATTTGCCCGTGCCGTTCGGGCCGAGCACGGAATAGACTTTGCCTTGTTCCAGCGTCAAATCGATACTGTCGGCGACCACATAATCGCCGCGCCGGATATGGACGTTTTCAAGTTTCAACATTTCAGACGACCTACCGTTTCGTTAACACAATCCAGAAGAAGAACGGCACGCCGACAAACGACGTAACAATCCCCACTGGAAACAGCGCGCCTGGGATAATCACCTTGGACAACACGCTCGCCACCGATAAAAACGCCGCACCCGCCAGCATCGCGCCGGGCAGGAAGAAACGTTGGTCTTCGCCCAAAAGAATCCGCGCCACATGCGGCGCGACCAGTCCGATAAAGCCGATCACGCCGACGAAACTGATTGCCGTTGCCGTCATCACCGCCACCAGCACCAGCGTTTTCAGGCGCAAAAGTTGCAGATTGATGCCCAGCCCGACGGCGCGTTCTTCGCCCAAACGCAGCGCGGTCAGCTTCCACACGTCGCGCGAAAGCAGAATCACGCATACCGCCGTAACCGCCGCCGTAACGATGACTGTTTCCCAAGTTGCCTTGTTCAAACTGCCGAACAGCCAAAACAGAATCTGCTGCGAAATCTCAGGCGCGGCGATAAACTGAATCAGCGACAGAATCGATTGAAACAGAAACAAAAGCGCAATCCCCACCAACACCAGCATCGCCGAATTAAAGCGGCGCGCCGAGGCAAACAGAAACAAGATGCCCGAAGCCAGCATGGTCATCACAAACGCACCGATGGGGACGGCGACCGTTTCAGGCAGCCCGAAACCGCCGAACGCAATCACCGCCGACGCGCCCAAACCCGCCGCCGCCGCCAAGCCCAGCGTATAAGGGCTGGCCATCGGATTGTTCAAGAGCGTTTGAATCTCCGCCCCGCCGACACCCAAAGCCGCGCCGACCACCAGCGCCATCACCGCAATCGGCAGGCGCAAATCCATCACAATCAGGCGGTTCATCTCGTCTGTTTCGGGTTTACCCAGCAAAACATTGACCACTTCGCCGACGGGCAGCGTGTCCGTCATCGCAGGGCCGGTGGCGATGTCGAATAAGAAGCTGACCGCCGCGATGATTAAAAACATCAAAACAATCAACCAACGCTTGCCTTCTAGCCTGCGCTGGTTCCTCACAATCTCGGCGACAACCGAATCATTCATTTTTTAAACCTTTGAAATTAAGGAACAAGGCCGGACATCCATGCCCGACCATCTCTTTTGTCTGTATCCGTTTTGAAGGGTGTTTTTTTGAAAATCGGGATAACGGCGTTCCAAACGGCTTTGCCCTCTCCCTAGCCCTCTGTCGGTACGACGGGCAGTCGTAACGTGGGCTTTGCCTACGAAAACAGGAACCCCCATACCGCTTGCCATCATTTCCGTAAACATTACCCGTGGGCAAAGCCCACGCTACTTTCAGACGACCTTTCGTATAAAAAGGTCGTCTGAAACCCATAAGCCCGCCTTGCTGACTTTTCGGATACAGATACAATCAACCTCTTACGTCGATACAGCTTATTACCCGCCGTCATTCCCGCAAACGTCATCCGTGGGCAAAGCCCACGCTACTTTCAGACGACTTTCCGCATAAAAAGGTCGTCTGAAACCCATAAGCCCGCCTTACTGACCTTTCGGATACAGATAGAACGTACCGTTCGGCACGACCGGCAGGTTTTGGCGGTAGAAGTCGATATAAGTCTTTTCGGGATTGAAGTCTTTGAACAACTGCGGATAAATCGCTTTGGCCATAAACTGAATCGATGCGCTGTCGGACAGCGTGCGCGAGTTGGCGTGGTAGGCGGCATAGAGGCGGTTGTTTTTAATCGCAGGCAGGTTGGCCCAGCCGGCGCGTTTGGCAAAGCCTGCCAAGCGTTTTTCCGCTTCCGCTTTCGGAATGCTCCAGCCCATGACCATGGCGGCAGGGTTTTTCTTCAATTCGGTTTCGCGGCCGGTAATCACGATCACGTCGGGTTTGGCGGCGAGGACTTTTTCAGGATTGATCGGACCGTAGAATTCGACCGAAGAAGCGGCGATATTGTTGCCGCCGACCAGTGTTACCATCGGACCCCACATGCTTTTGCCGAAGGTAAAACTGTGTTCGGCAGGGCCTTTGTTGCCGAATTCGACATACACTTTAGGCTTGGGCAGGTTGGCTTTTTTCACGCGCGCCTGGATGGTGTCGGCGATGCGTTTGTAGTCTGCCGCCAGCTTGTCCGCTTTTTGCTGCTGGCCGGTCAGCGTGCCGATAAGTTTGGTTGATTGGATATGTTTGGCGACCGTTTGCGCGTTGTAGTCCAACACCACAATCGGAATGCCCGCTTTGTTGATGCGGGCGAGGTCTGAACCCAGAGCTTTGTACTGCCAGTCTGCCAGAATCAGCAAATCGGGTTTCAATGCCAATAATTTTTCAACGGAGAACGTGCCGACTTCCAACTCGCCCACATCGGCAAGCTGGTTCAACTTGGGCACGGCTTTGCTGAACGCCGCCCAGCTCGGCGGTGCCCAGTCGGACCAAACCGCTTTGGAGAAACCGACCACATTATTCAGCGCGTCTTTACCGCCGATGGCCATGTAGTCTTGATAATAAAAGCCCAAAACCACGCGTTTGGCGGGCAGGTCGACGGTTACTTTGCGGCCATTGACATCGGTAATTTGAACCGGTTTGGCATGGGCGGCGGCAGTGCCGAATGCCAATGCGGCGGCAAGGGCAAGGGAGGAGAAGCGCGAAAGTTTCATTAGAGTAAAATCCTTGTAATAAATAATGTTATATCTGATTTGTATATAAATAATAATCTTTCTTATTTATAATGCAAGACTAATGGATTTAAAATAAACGGAAAAGTTCCGTTATTCAGGGAAGTTTTTATTGCAAACGTGATGGTGTTTATTGTTCAAACAACGCCTGCCGTTTGCCCGATAAAAGGTCGTCTGAAATATCAAGCAAAGACATAACCCCTTGTCAATATTCTGTCATTTCATTTTTCGAAAGTCCGCCATGCTGACGATTACCACCTGCCTCGCCTATCCCGAACCGCCGTCCAACCTGCTGCCGTTGGCGGATGCGCTGACACAAAACGGCATCCCCACCGCCTTCGCACCCTGGCAACACCGCCCGAAATCCGCCTTTATCCTGCCTTTGTGCGCATGGGATTATGCGGCGGAGCCTGAAGCGTTTGGGCAGTGGCTGACCGAAGCGCAAGCGTGCGGGCAAAGGTTTATCAACCCCGTTGGGCTGATGCGTTGGAACATGGACAAACGTTATTTGTGCGATTTGGCAGAATGGGGAGCGGACGTGATTCCGAGTGTGCAGACGTCGTCTGAAAAAGAAAAATTGGAAGAAGTTTTAGAGAGTCGGGGCTGGCGGGAAGCGGTGGTCAAACCCGTAATCGGGCAGAGCGGGCGCGGCGTGGCGAAAATCAGGGCGGGAGAAGTGTCGTTGAAGGCGGAGGATTATCCGCAAGGCATCATCGTCCAGCCTTATATCCGCGAAATCGAAACGGCGGGCGAAACCTCGCTGGTGTTTTTGGACGGGCGTTTCAGCCATGCCGTACTGCGTATGCCGCCCCAAGGCGAATGGCGCGCCAATTCCGCCTACGGCGTCGCCGTCAGCCCTGCCGCACCGCCGGAAAAAGCAATCGAAACCGCACGGCAGATATTGTCCATGCTGCCTGAAATACCGGCATACGCCCGAATAGACGGGACGCTGATTGGCGACAGGTTGCTGCTCAATGAATTGGAACTCGTCGAACCCGCCCTTTACCTGCATACCGCTGAAAACGCGGTTGCCGATATGGTGCAGGCGGTAAAGCGCGTTATCGCGGGTTGATGATAAAGAACCAATGCAAAAAAGGTCGTCTGAAAACAAAGGTAGCGGGTTTAAACCGTGCTATGCTTGTTTTCAGACGACCTTTTTAGAAAACCGACTGCGTTCGGCAGTCAACCTTTGATCGGTATTACAATTTGGGCTCCCTCATCCAGACTGCGGCGAGTGCGACGATGGATACCAAACTGATGATCATGATTAAATTTAAAAACAAAATTGACATATAGCCTCCGAAATGTTTGCTGTTGTGTTTATTATTGATACTGCCGTTCGGTATCATGGCGTACCGTAAGGTAGTTGGCGGCTTTACGCGGATACCCTTTTATAGTGGATTAACTTTAAACCGGTACGGCTTCGTCGCCTTGTCCTGATTTAAAGTTAATCCACTATAGTTGAACCGCTTTGCCGGGCGGTAGAATAGCATTGTCAGAATAGTTACTTTGTGTATTTACCTAATTTATTAGTAAGAAAAAGGCAATAATTATCAACAATCAATAAAAAGCACTATCACTTCCGGATGTTTTTTATCAAACATGGCTCATTAACAGGAAAACTTTTCCAAATCTCTATTTTTATTTGATTTATGCACAATTTTCATATCCGTTTCCGCCGCACGGCGCTCATAGCTGGTGTGGTATTTTTGCCTTTGGCGGTGTTGATTGCCGTCCGTTTGCACACGCACGGCGGTTTTGAATTTGAAAAACCTTTGATGATGTGGGTCCACCATAACATCGGCGAAGGCTTTTTCCCTATTGCCACTGTTTTGCATTATTTGGGCAAAACCGCCATCGCCGTGCCTCTAATCGGCATCGCGGCATGGTGGCTGTATCGTGCCGGCAACCGTCGCGGCGCGTTGTTTTGCGTGAGCGCCGCCTTGATACCGACGCTGAATATGCTGCTGATTAAAGATTGGTTCGAGCGGCCGCGGCCGCTGTTTTGGCCGCGCATGATTGAAGAGACTAATTTTTCGTTTCCCAGCGGACACAGCACCTTTTCCGCCGCCATCGCCGTCATGATGATTATGTTGTGCAACGAGACGCCCTATCGGCGTGTCGCGTGGCTGATCGGCATTGCCTTTGCCCTGAGTACCGGCTTTTCGCGCGTTTATCTGGGCGTGCATTACCCGACCGACGTTTGGGCGGGCTGGACAAACGGCACGCTGACTGCGTTGTTGGTTTATTATTTTGTGTTCAGGGGTCGCTATCTTTCAGACGACCCGGCCGTTTCCCAAATATCCTCCGATGAATAACTTATCGCCCAATACGCCGTTTTGGCTGCGCAACGGCCACGCCGACACTATTTTCGCCAAATTCCTGCAACGCCCCTCCCCCGCTTACCGGCGCGAGTTGCTGCCCGACAGCACCGGCAAAGCACAGGTTGCCTACGATTTTGTCGACAGCCCCAATCCCGACGCGCCGCTGGTGGTTTTGTTTCACGGCTTAGAAGGCAGCAGCCGCAGCCATTACGCGGTCGAACTGATGCGCGCGGTACAAAACAAAGGCTGGAACGGCGTGGTCGCCCATTTCCGCAGTTGCGGCGGCATCTCCAATACCGCGCCCGTGTTCTACCACTTGGGCGATACGCTCGAAATCGCCTTTATGCTCGACACGCTCGCCGCTCGTTATTCCGTCATTTATGCGGCAGGTGTTTCGCTCGGCGGCAATGCCTTGGCAAAATATTTGGGCGAACAAGGCAGCAATGCGCTGCCCCGCGCCGCCGCCGCCGTTTCCGCGCCAGTCGATGCGACGCTGGCGGGTACGCGCTTCGACAAAGGCATGTCGCGCCTGTTATATACCCGTTATTTTTTGAACTCGTTGCTGCCCAAAGCCCGCAACGTCGCCGGTTTGCAGCATGCCCATTCCGACCGCGATGTTGCCGCCCTGTTGAACCAATGCAAAACGCTGGGCGACTTCGACGATACGTTTACCGCGCCGCTGCACGGCTTCGCCGACCGTTTCGACTATTACCGCCTCGCCTCGTGCAAACCTTGGCTCAAAACGGTAGCCGTTCCTTTGCTGCTGCTCAACGCCGTCAACGACCCCTTCCTGCCGCCCGAAGCCCTGCCGAACGCGGACGAAGTGTCTCCGTCCGTCACGCTTTTGCAGCCCGAACACGGCGGACACGTCGGCTTCGTCAGCCGCGACGGGGGTCGTCTGAACCTGCAATGGCTGCCGCAAACGGTATTGTCTTATTTCGCACAATTTGAATAGTGTTCCCGAACGGCTGTCGGCGTTGCGTTGGGATAAATTGGTTGAAACAAAAAAAGGTCGTCTGAAAACCTATATTTCAGGTTTTCAGACGACCTTTTTACTGCTCAAACGGCTGACCGCTCAATCAGTCATGACCGATGTCGACGGTTTTCTCTTTGTAGCGCGTATCGGGGACAAGGACGATTTTTTCATCCACTTTGCCGATGGCTTTCACGTCTTTGCCCGGGTAGTCCAACTGATGCAGGAAGTAGCGGATACAGTTGAGGCGGGCGCGTTTTTTGTCGTCGGAACGGATGATGACCCAAGGCGCGTCGCCGGTGTGGGTGTGGAAGAACATGGCGTTTTTAGCTTCGGTGTAGTCGTCCCAGCGGTCGAGCGACTGGATGTCCACGGGGGAGAGTTTCCAGTGTTTCAGGGGGTCGTCGCGGCGGGAGATGAAGCGGCGCAGTTGTTCTTCGCGGGATACGGAGAACCAGAATTTGAAGAGGTGGATGCCGCTGGCGACGAGCATACGTTCCAATTCGGGGGTTTGGCGCATGAAGAGCAGGTATTCGTTGGGTTCGCAGAAGCCCATCACGCGCTCTACGCCGGCGCGGTTGTACCATGAGCGGTCGAAGAAGACCATTTCGCCCGCGGTCGGCAGGTTTTGGATGTAGCGTTGGAAATACCATTGGCCGCGTTCGGTAGTGGTCGGTTTTTCCAGTGCGACGACGCGCGCTCCGCGCGGGTTCAAATGTTCCATAAAGCGTTTGATGGTACCGCCTTTACCTGCGGCGTCGCGGCCTTCAAACAGGCTGACGATGCGCTGGCCGGAGTCTTTGACCCAGCTTTGCACTTTCAGCAATTCGATTTGCAGCTTTTGTTTTTCTTTTTCGTATGCGGCGCGGCGCATACGTTGCTTGTAGGGGTAATTGGCGGGAAGCGGCGCGCTGCCGGAATCTTCGTCCGTACCGCGTCCTTCGTGTTCCAAAACGGCTTTTTCGAAAACTTGCAACTGGTCTTGCTTTTCGCCCAATTCAACGTTTTCAAACGGTTCTAACTGATGATCTGCCATAGGGTCTCCTTATTGATTAAGTTTGAAATGATATGGTGTGGTATGGTTTGATTCTACTCCTTTGCCCCTCAGCGGACTACATAAAATTACACTGCGCCATTTTTTTCGGCGCGGTCTGCTAATTTGTGTAAAAACGGCGTATAATCAGGCTATTTGCACCACAGCCATGCCCTATTTCGCCCTATTTGACGATGCCGTGAGCGGCCGCGCAAAACTCTATCAAAATCATGTGGAAAGCCGCCTTTTCCATCATAACGAACTGGATTCGCTGGACGATACGCTGCAAAAGGGCTGGCAAAAAGGGCTGCATGCTGTGTTGTTTGCAGACTACGAATTCGGTTTGCCGCTGATGGGGATTGAGTCCGAACGTGGCGGCAATCTTGCCCTGCACTGGTTTGCCGACTGCGCCGACATCGATGCCGAAAGCTGGCTTGCCCAACATTCAGACGACCTCCCCGCCGGCATTTCCACGCCGCAATCCCCCGTATCCAAAGCCGATTACCTCGACCGCATCCGCCAAATCCACGAAGCCATCCGGCGCGGCGATACCTATCAAATCAACTACACCACCCGCCTGCACCTGCAAGCCTACGGCAACCCCGTCAACCTCTACCGCCGCCTGCGCCAACCCGTCCCCTATGCCGTTTTGTCCCACCTGCCCGATGCGGAAGGAAAATCCGCTTGGACGCTGTGTTTCTCGCCCGAACTCTTCCTCAAAATCGGTTCGGACGGCACCATCAGCACCGAACCGATGAAAGGCACCGCGCCGATTTTGGGCGACGGGCAAGACGAACGCCGCGCTGCCGAGTTGCAAGCCGACCCGAAAAACCGCGCCGAAAACGTGATGATTGTCGATTTGCTGCGCAACGACCTCGGCAAAATCGCCCAAACCGGCAAAGTATGCGTACCCGAGCCGTTCAAAGTATCGCGTTTCGGCAGCGTCTGGCAGATGACCAGCACCATCCAAGCCCAAGCCCTGCCGCACATTACCGCCGCCGACATCCTCCGCGCCGCCTTCCCCTGCGGCAGCATCACCGGCGCACCCAAACGCATGAGCATGCAGATTATCGAATCGCTCGAAGCCGAACCGCGCGGCCTGTACACCGGCAGCATCGGCTACCTGAAACCTTGCGCGGGCGGGCTGGGGTTTGAAGGCATATTCAACGTCGTCATCCGTACCTTGTTGCTCAAACCCGCTTCAGACCCGATTTCAGACGACCTTCCATTTTCAGACGACCTGGATAGCGGATTAACAAATCAGGACAAGGCGACGAAGCCGCAGACAATACAGATAGTACGGCAAGGCGGGGCAACGCCGTACCGGTTTAAAGTTAATCCACTCTATCAAGGGGTATACGGCGTCGGTTCCGGCATCGTCATCGACAGCGACCCCGCCGCCGAATATCGCGAATGCGGCTGGAAAGCCCGTTTCCTCAACGAATTGCGCCCCGCCTTCGGCATCTTCGAAACCATGCGCGTAAAAAACAGGCAATGCCGCCTGCTCCACCTGCATTTAGGTCGTCTGAAAACCTCCGCCCAAGCCCTCAACCTACCCCTGCCCGACGATGGCGAAACCCGAATCCGGCAATACATCGCCGACTTGCCCGACGGCCTCTTCCGCCTGAAAGCCGAACTCGTTTCAGACGACCTCATCCTCAGCCATGCCGCCACCGCCGAGCTGCCCGCCCCTCAGCGTGTTATCCCCGCCCCGCACCCCCTCCCGCGCCGCGACTACCTGCGCCGCTTCAAAACCACCCGCCGCGCCCTGTACGACCAAGCGTGGCAAACCGCCGAAACACAAGGCGCGTTCGACAGCCTGTTTTTCAATTCAGACGGCCTCCTGCTCGAAGGCGGCAGAAGCAACGTATTCATCAAATACCAAGGGCAATGGCTCACCCCGTCTCTGGATTTGGACATCCTCAACGGCGTCATGCGCCAAGCCGTATTGCAGCAGCCGCAAACCTACTTGGGCGCAGACGCCGTCATCGAAACGCACATCACCCGCGACATGCTCGAGCGCGCAGAAAAAATCCGCCTCTCCAACGCCTTGAGGGGCGTGTTTGAGGCGGATTTGGTCGTTAAAGAATAAAATTATTTCCTGAAAACGGGTAAAGCCGACAGGCGGAGTATTCGTGAAACGGGTTATATCTCTGAAACTTGAGTGTTCACAAACATGCGCACGACCTTACCCTCATAACGCTGGTTCAACCACGCCTGTAAGCGTTCGCGATCTTTGGCAGGCAAAGGCTCCTTAAATTCGAGCGAAACCACGACAATATCGTCATGTTCGCCTGTCCCCTGTTTAGTGTTTTTGCCGCTTTCAGACTGCTCGGAAACAGGGGTTGCTTGCGCTTTCTCCCAAACCAAGCCGCGTCCGACAACGATTTTTTCCGCTTCCGGATATTGGGCTTTTAATTCCTTGAGTACCGCTGCATCGTCAGCACCGGCGGTATCGGCAGTTTTGGCCGCAAGCACGGTATCGATATAGGCCTGCTGCTCTTTCAGTTCATTTTGCTGCTGAACCGGATTGTTTCGGCTTGCCAGCAATTCTTCGATTTTGGCACCATCCCCTCCCGCATAAACCACGTTCACCTCCGGCTCTTTTACCCCCGACGCATTAAGGCTTTTTTCCAACAGGGCGATGATTTTCTCGGCATTACCCGTTCCGTTGACAATCAGACCGACTTTATTTTCCTTGTAGTTCAACACCTTACGAAGAACAAAAAAACTTTCCTGCTGCTGCGCGGCGGTGATCGCGGCATTGGCTTTTGTGTTGAACAGTTCCTGGCGCACCAGTCCTGATGCCATATAGCCGCTCGGAATCATCACAGCCAACATGACAACAGTAATCATAATACTTTGCAACCGGCGTTTGGATTCCGTTACCAACCCCCTGCGCGGCAGCTTGAGCAGTTTGGAAAACAACAAGGTCGAAAAAGCGATGAACACGCAGTTGATGGCAAAGAGGTAAAAAGCGCCGAAAAAATATTGCCAGTTGCCATGTGCCAGTCCGTAGCCCGCAGTACACAGGGGCGGCATCAATGCGGTCGCAATCGCCACACCCGGTATGGCATTGCCTCCTTCTTTTCGGGTCAGCGCCACAATGCCCGCACTACCGCCGAAGAAGGCAATCAACACATCCCAAAGGGTCGGCTGAGTACGAGCCAAAAGCTCGCTTTGCGCCTCTTTAAGCGGGGTTAATAGAAAATACAGTGTAGCAGTAACCAAACTGATGGCGACGAATACCATAATATTGCGCACGGCTTGGCGGATCAGCGCAGTATCGCCAACCGCCAAACCGTAACCCATACCGACGATCGGCCCCATCAACGGGGAAATCAACATCGCTCCGATCACTACCGCCGTGCTGTTTACATTTAGACCGATACTCGCCACAGCAATGGCAAACATCAATACCCACATATTCGTTCCGGACACCCGAGTATTGGCACGGATAGTGGCATCGATCTTATCGGGATGAGCTTGGTCATGCGCAAGATTGAACACATCTTGCAACTTGGTCATGGCACCCTTGTCTTCTTGTTCCTGCTTTTCTTGTATTTCCTGATTTTTACTTTCTTCCTGATCTTGCATGTGCGTATCCTAAAATTTTAATAGTTTATTTTAAATATCTAATTCATAGAGAATTTTTGAGTAATGAAATAATGCCTTGCCATTACGGCTAAATCTGACAGGCACAATTCTCGCAATATATTGCATACGTACGCAAACTTCCCCCGCCGGACGGGGAAGGGACAAGTTGCCTTGCGGCAACGAGTAGCGTGTGCTTTGACCACGAAAGCCACCGTCTGACAACCCCAATCATCCAACAACCAAATCAAACAACAGCCGAATTGGCGTTCATTTCGTGGGTAGAACCCACGCTACGGTCGCTGCCGTATCCGTTTTCAGACGACCTTATCTGCTCACTCCTCCTATTTCCACCACCCCGTACTCAGCGAAAAAAATACCGGGTCGTAATATTTCGGCAGTTGTTGCGGGATGCCGAGGTTGTTGCGGTAAACGACGCGGTAGCGGTCGGTGTACCAAGCGGGGACGATGATGTATTGGTGGCGGATGGTGCGGTCTAGTGCCCGGGAGGTGGTTTTCAGCTCTTCGCGGTTGGTAAAGCTGCCGAAATGTTTGAGCAGCTTTTCGACTTCGGGGCGGCACACGCCGGCGAGGTTTCGGCTGCCGGGGATTTTGGCGGCTTCGCAGCCGAAATAATCGTATTGTTCGTTGCCCGGGCTTTCGCTGTTGGCATAGGCGGTAATGGTCATGTCAAAGTCGAAATCGTTGAGCCGCCTTTGGTATAAGGCTGGGTCGGTAACGCGGATGTTCATGGTTACACCGATTTTGGCGAGGTCGCGCTGCCATTTGGCGGTAATGCGTTCGTAGGTTTTGGAGGCGGTCAGGAACTCGAAGGTCAGGGGTTTGCCTTGGCTGTCGGTCAGTTTGCCGTTTTTATAGCGGTAGCCTGCTTTTTCTAAGAGGGCGCGGGCTTTGAGCAGGTTGGGGCGTATGCCTGTCTTCGGGTCGGTTTGGGGCGGCTCGGGGACGGGTTGGTTCAGGACGGCGGGGTCGAGGGTGTTGCCGAGGGACTGGAGCAGTTTCAATTCCGCGCCTTGCGGTTTGCCTGTCGCCGCCATCTCGCTGTTGGTGAAGAAGCTGTTGCTGCGGCGGTATGCGCCGTAGAAAATACGCGCGTTGATGCTTTCAAAATCGAAGCTCTCGACCATCGCCTGCCGCACGAGGATGTTGTCGAACGGGGCGCGGCGCAGGTTCATGACGAAGCCCTGCATACCGGCGTCGCTTTTCTGTATCCATCCGTGTTTGCCCATGCCGCGTTTGGCGAGCATTTCGTCGGAATAGCCCCGCGCCCAGTTTCGGGCGATGTTTTCAAAAACGAAGTCGTATTGTCCGGCTTTGAGGCCTTCGAGGCGGACGCTGTTGTCTTTGAAATATTTGAAGCGGACGGTGTCGAAGTTATATCTGCCTTTGCGGGTCGGCAGGTTTTGCGCCCAGTAGTTTTTGTCGCGCGCGTATTCGCTCATACGCCCGATGTCTGCTTTGACGAAACGGTAGGGGCCGGAGCCGATGGGCATTTTGTTTGCGCCTTTTTCCAGCCCTTCAGGATAGCTTTTATGAGAAAACACAGGCAATTGCCCTAATGCCATGTGTAATTCAGCATTGCGCTGTTTGAAGCGGAAAACGACTGTCCTGTCGTCGGGCGTTTCGACTTTGGCAACGTCGCTCCAGTATATGCGGTAGAAGGGGTTGGCGGCTTTGTCTTGGGTGAGCAGGCGGAAGGAGGCGGCCACGTCTTTGGCAAGGACGGGGTCGCCGTTGTGGAATTTGGCTTTCGGGTTGAGCTTGAATGTTGCCGAGAGCCCATCTTCGGCAAGCGAGAAGTCTTCCGCCAGCAGCCCGTACATGGAGAAAGGTTCGTCCCAACTGTTGTCCGTAAGCATGTCCACGGTCAGATTGAGGACGCCGGCTTCTTTGTCGCCTTTGAGGGTAAACGGGTTGAACGTATCGAAGCCGCCCTGTATCGGTAGGGAAAACACGCCGCCTTTTGGCGCGTCGGGATTAACGTATTCGTAGGCGCGAAAGTCGGCGGGATATTTCGGCTCCTGCCCCAAACCCAAACCGTATGCGGCAAAAGCGGTGGCGGAGGAAAAGGAAAGTAGCAGCAGGACGAGCTTTTTCATAAGGTTTCAAACCGAACGGGACGATGAAGCCCGATTATAGCAAAAGGTCGTCTGAAAACCGTTTTCAGACGACCTTTTGTGTGTTTCAAAATCCTCAAGAAGACTGCTGCCGGTTTTTCGCCTGCGCGTCAAACTCTGCCAGCGTCATGTTCAAAGTCTGCAAACACGGCGTCATCACCGCATCGACGGCTTGGTTCACATGATCCCTTCCCAAAGGCGACGGGCGGTAAACGAAGAGCTTGAAGAGTTCGCTCAACTCAATCGAATCCGCCCCCGTTTTCAACACCCAGCCCTGACGGCCGTTGTAGATATAGCCGTGTCGCGCCAGCTTTTCCAAAAGCTCGCCCAATTCATCGTAGCCCATATTGATATGTCGTCTGAACTCCTGAACAGGCAAAGCTTTGCCCTCTTTTTGCGCCGCATCCAAAAGCAGCAGGATTTTCAACACATCATCAAACCGCCCGCGCGAATCGAAGCCCCTGCGGAACGCCTCGCCCTGCCAATAAGACAGCGACGAAGTCAGCACCGCTCCGCCCAACACCAGCGTCCACAGCAAATTCAGCCACAACAGGAAAAACGGCACGGCGGCAAACGCCCCGTAAATCGAGCGGTAGCCGTCGAAATTGCCCATATACCAAGCAAACAGGAAACGCGCCGTCTCCAAGCAAAACGCCGTAATCAAAGCCCCTATGAACGCATGTCGTGCAGGCACAAAGCGGTTGGGTACGAAACGATACAGGCCCCATAACAAAAGCGTTGCAAAAAACAGCGTCCCCGCCGTCCGCAACACCCCCATCCATTGAGACGAAGCCAACGCAGATTCCTGCACTGACCCGACCATAAAAGAAATCCCCACGCCCAAAGACAACGGCCCAAACGTCAGCAACGCCCAATACACCAAAAACTGCATCATCCAAGGCCGCTGCGAATTGACCCGCCAAATCCGGTTGAACGCATTATCAATCGTCCGAATCAGCATCAGCGACGTCACCACCAGCATCACACTGCCAATTGCCGTCAACTTCCCCGCCTGATTGCGGAACGCATTGATATAATCAAACACCATGTCCGCACCCTGCGGCACAATAGTCTGATTGACGAACGAAACAAAAGAATCCGACCAACGGTCGAACACAGGAAAAATCGAAGCGACCGCCACCATCACCGTCAATACCGGCACCAAAGCCAGAAGCGTCGTAAACGTCATACTCGCCGCAGCCTGCGGCACACGCTCCTCATCGAAACGCCGGACCACAAACCACGCAAAAGCAAACGCCTTACTGTCCGACAAACCTTGCCACCATTTCAAAAACGGCATAATCTTTCCCGAAAAAATAACGAATTAAAAATAAAAAAACAGCATATACATCACACAACAGAAAACGCCCGCAGCATACCCCACGTCGTCTGAAAACACAGCCTCAGCGAAATTAACACCTATTTCCCACCAACCCCATTGTAACGGAATACCCAAATGAACCCAAATCCCCTCAAAATCCTCGTCCTCTACTACTCCCAAAACGGCAGCACCCTCAACCTCGCCCGCCAAATCGCACGCGGCATCGAAAGCGTCGCAGGCTGCGAAGCCGTATTGCGCACCGTCCCCAAAGTCTCCACCGTCTGCGAAGCCGTCGAAAAAGACATCCCCGACAGCGGCGCCCCCTACGCCACCGCCGAAGACCTCAAAACCTGCGCCGCCCTCGCCCTAGGCAGCCCCACCCGCTTCGGCAACATGGCGGCCGCCATGAAATACTTCATCGACGGCACCATCCCCCTGTGGCTCGGCGCAGAACTCGCCGGCAAACCCGCCACCGTCTTCACCAGCACCTCCTCCCAACACGGCGGACAAGAAACCACCCTCCTCACCATGATGCTCCCCCTCCTACACCACGGCATGATCATCAGCGTCATCCCCTACACCGAATCCGCCCTCGGCAACACCCAAAGCGGCGGCACCCCCTACGGCGCATCCCACGTCGCCGGACACGACAGCAAACCCGTCCTGACCGCCGAAGAAAACGACATCGCCTTCGCACAAGGCAAACGGCTGGCAGAACTTGCCGTCAAGTTGGCTTAAAGCGGGCAGTTTAGAAATCCAATCTGCCAAAAGCTAAAAAGGTCGTCTGAAAACCTGATTTCCAAGTTTTCAGACGACCTTTTACCAACATCTGCCCGTCAAGCCGAAAAAGCCTTATATGCCATCGAAGCAATAATCAGCAAAACCGTTACGACCAAAACCTTACGGATGATTTCCCCGTCTGAATTAATAGCATGGAGGCTGCCGAAATGGTTGCCCAACAAATTCGCCAAAATCATCGGGATTCCGATTAGGAACGCCATTTTCCCCGCTATCAAGAAAGCGACGAATGCCCCGATATTGGAAGCAAAATTGAAAATCTTGGAAGTAGCCGAAGCCTGCAACAACGACAATTTGTTGATGACAAACAAAGCGATGATGAAAATGCTGCCCGTGCCCGGTCCGAAAAAACCGTCATAAAAACCGACAATCAGACAAGTTAAAAAGACGGCGACGGCAGATTTTTTTATCTCGCCGCGTTCATCGTCTTTTTTCAGCAAAACGCCTTTGAACAAAGTTGCCAGCAAGCCTATGGGTAAAAACGCAAGAATGATGTAATTGATGGTTTCCACAGGCAGAATCAGAATGACTTTCGCACCGACGAACGCCCCGATTAAAGCCGCAACGATGCCGACCGGCACAATGCGCCATACAATCGAACTGCTTTTCATAAAGTTTTTAATCGCAGCCACCGTACCGATGGTACTCACCAATTTTTCCTGTGCCAACGCGACCTGCGGCGGCAAGCCGACCATCAAAAACGCGGGAATCAAAATCAGCCCGGCTCCGCCCGCAATAGCATCGACATAGCCCGCAATCAAAGACGCGGCAACCAGCAGGAAAAGACCGAGATAAAAATAATCGGCAATGATACTGCCGGGAATAAATAATTGCTCCATAGATTGTTTCCTCTTGATTAAATTTAATTTTTTGTATGCAGCAGCACGCAGGACCGTTTAAAACTTCAAATAAAGTATCAGTACATTAATTACCACCATAAAAATTGTCAACACTATTTATTTTTGTAAAAATAAACCAAAAATCAGTTAACCGCTTCAATTAGTTTCTTCTGCTAAAAAGGTCGTCTGAAAACCTTAATCGATTCCAAAATAAAAACCCGCTTCAAAAAGCGGGTTTCTTGTATCCGGTCAGGGCAGACCGTCTGTCCGTATTGTCCGAAACTTCGTTACTGTTTTTCTATTTTCCGGCGGGCAATTTCCGCTTTTTTACGGCTTGCTGCCAGTTGTTCGCGCATTTCGTTCAAGATTTGCTTGGAAGATTTCGGTTTTTCCCAGTTGTCCGGTTCTGTATTTTGTCTTTGCGCCAATTGCTTTTGATGCTCTTGATAAAGCGCATTCGACTCTTCGGAGACTTTGCGGGCAATGTTCGGCAGCTCTTTTTCAACCAAAGCCTCGGCGCGTTGTTGGGCAAGATGGCGTTCTTTGCGGCTTTGGGCGCAATATTGTTTGCTGTCTTGCTCGGGGGAATAACCATAATGAGGCAGCGGTTTCCCCGCTTTTTTCATCGCCATGCTGTAATTGACGCATTGCAAGGCTTGCGGATCGGCAGCCATGTACAAAGAGTATAAATGCCCGGCATAGTCTTTGATGTCCTCATTGCCGCCGCATACATTCGCCGTAGCCTCAATCAGCGCCGTATCTTGCAGCATTTGCCGGCAATGTTCGACCTGCCCCGCATTCAAACTGACGGCCGGCTCTTGCGCAGCGGCTGAAAAAGATAAAATCAAAGCAAGTAAGCCTAAAGCAGATTGTTTCATGGTTTTTCCTTTTAAACCGGAATGATATTTTCAAATAAAGCATGAATGTCGGAACGCAGTACATTCATGCCCGAAGTTTTCAGACGACCCCGTCCATCCTTATCTGCCATCCTTCTGACGGATAAAGGCATCGGCTTTGGCGCGGCGTTCGGTTTCTTCGGCAACGGTTTTACGCAGCAATTCATCAACGGGAATACCTCGGCGCGGCGCTTCTTCTTCTGCATACTGTTTTATCTTACTGTCCATATACGCCTCTACTTGGCGGCGCAAACGGTCGCGTTCTTCACGGCTTTCCGCGCAAAGGCGCTTCAACTCCTGATCTTCAAGATAGTAAAAGCTTTGTTTTTTGAATTCCTCCTCCAGTTTCGGATATTGTCGGCACTGATCGACTTTCGGATGGTTAAACAACAAAACCATAGACAAAAGGTCGAAATATTCGGCGGTCTCTTTATTGTCCCGATAACAAAGCGAACCGTTCGCCAAAGTATTGGTATCTTTAAACAATTGCCTGCACTCGGCGGCAAGCTTTTTATTTGCCGCAGCATCGGATGACGCACCGATTTGGTTTTGCGCGGCGGCAGAAGCGGTCAAACCGGCGAACAGCAAAGAAAATATAAAGGCTTTTTTCATATGGGTACTTTCAAAAAACAGATGGGAAAATCATGAATAGTTTATATACAGGGGTCGTCTGAAAAAAGTTTTCAGACGACCTTTTGCTTGTCAATATTTAGGCATCGAGCAAGCTTCGGAAACGACGATTTTACATTCCACAGATCCCGAAGCCTGACATTTTCTTAATGCTGCTGGCTCCGCCTGTCCGATTTGAGCTCCGTTTCCGTAGAAAGTCTTCAATTTTTTGCTCGATTTTCCCTGTGCTACGGCAAGACAGCCGTTTCTGAACCAGGCCCCCACTACACACGGCGCATTGCGTCCGCCATGTTCACAGGTTTTAATGGCTTCTTTTTCCGCTGCGGCACGTGAGTCTTGATTAAGTGCCCCGCCAGCAATACCCGTCTTAGGGTTCACCGCCCATGCGCCGTATTTGGACGGGACGTTGATATTGACGACTTTGGAGCTGTTTTGAACGTTGGATGATTGGGGCGGAGCCATATTATATTGAACCAGCTCCCCGTTATTCCCCTGAAAGCGGCAAATACCGCTGACGGGGTCAAATTGACCGGGGCAGCTGTGGGCATAGACATTAAAACTCGCCAGTCCCAAAAAGATAAAAAGCAGTTTTTTCATCAGTCTTATTCCTTTGTTTGGTCGTAATCTCTTTTTGCTTTCTTAAAGCAAGAACCTGATACCGAGGTCGTCTGAAAACTTTCAGACGACCTTTTGCCTGTCAATATTGCGGCATCGAACAGCCTTCAGGAGCAAAAATGGTGCATTGCGAATAACCGGAAGCCTGACATTTCCTTAATGCTTCAGCCTCGGCAAGGCCAGGCTCTTTTACTCCCGGGAAAGCTTTCCATTTATTTCCTGATTTTCCTTGTGCGACGGCGATACAACCGTTTCTGACCCAAGCAGCCACTACACACGGTGCATTGCGACCGCCTTTTTCGCAGGTTTTGATGGCTTCTTTTTCGGCAGCAGCACGTGAATTTTGATTAAGTGCGCCGCCTGAAATACCCGTTTTAAGATTGGTGGCCCATGCGCCGTATTTGGATGGGACGTTGATGTTAACTATTTCCGTAGGCTGCTGCCGAGACTGGCGGGGAGATGCGCAATTGGAATTGTAGCCGTATGCACACAATGCCGAATTATTCTGCAATGCGCCTTTGGTTGCATCATAGGTTGGGTCAGCAGCATAAGTATTAAGACCCGCCAGCCCCAATAAGATAAAAAGCAGTTTTTTCATCAGTTTTTCCTTGGTTTCAAGATACAAAAAAAGCTGTCCGAACATCTTGCATGATGGTTTCAGACAGCTTTTTTCAGCGTTTTAGCCTACTTTATCCCCGGGCTGCGCGCCGGCATCGACATCGAGGAGCTTCAGTTTGCCCTCGGCTGTGGCGGCGGAGAGAATCATGCCTTCGGATACGCCGAATTTGGCCATTTTGCGCGGGGCGAAGTTGGCGACGGCGATGACCATGCGGCCGTTCAATTCGGCGGGGTTGGGATAAGACGCGGCGATGCCGGAGAAGATGATGCGTTTTTCAAAACCGAAATCGAGGTCGAATTTTAAAAGTTTGGTGCTGCCTTCGACGGCTTCGCAGTTCAATACTTTGGCGACGCGCATGTCGATTTTCATGAAGTCGTCGAAGCTCGCCTGTTCGGCGACTTTTTCGTATTTGCTGTCTTCAACAGGCGCGGGGGTCGTCTGAATGCTTTGTTTGTTGGCTTCGATTAAATCGTCCACTTGTTTTTGCTCCACTCGTTGCATTAAATGTTCGTATTTGTTGATGGCGTGTTCGCCCAAGGTTTCGCGCGTGTTCGCCCAGGTAATCGCGTCCAGATTGAGGAAACGCGCGGCGTTGGCGGCGGTTTGCGGCAATACGGGGGCGAGGTAGGCGGTCAGCATGGTAAAGGCGTTGATGAGTTCGCTGCATACTTCGTGCAGGCGTTCGTCTTGACCTTCTTGTTTGGCGAGTTCCCACGGTTTGTTGGCATCGACGTATTCGTTTACGGCATCCGCCAATGCCATGATGTCGCGCAGGGCGCGGGCGTATTCGCGGTTTTCGTATTGCTCGGCGATGGTGTCGCTTTCGGCGGCGAGTTTTGCCAGCAATGCGCTGCCTGAAACGTCTTTCAGACGACCTTCAAAGCGTTTGGCGATGAAACCTGACGCGCGGGCGGCGATGTTGACGTATTTGCCGACGAGGTCGCTGTTGACGCGCGAGATAAAGTCTTGCAGGTTCAAATCGATGTCTTCGATTTTGCTGTTGAGCTTGGCGGCGATGTAGTAGCGCATCCACTCAGGGTTCAGGCTTTGTTCCAGATAGGATTTGGCGGTGATGAAGGTGCCGCGCGATTTGGACATTTTTTGTCCGTCGACGGTCAGGAAGCCGTGTGCGTACACGCCGGTCGGGGCGCGGTGGCCGGAGAAATGCAGCATGGCGGGCCAGAACAGGGCGTGGAAATAGAGGATGTCTTTGCCGATGAAGTGGTACATCTCGGTTTGGCTGTCGGCTTTGAAGTATTCGTCAAAATCGATGCCGATGCGGTCGCACAGGTTTTTAAACGACGCCATGTAGCCGACGGGCGCGTCCAGCCAGACGTAGAAGTATTTGCCCGGCGCGTCGGGGATTTCAAAACCGAAATACGGGGCGTCGCGGGAGATGTCCCAGTCGGACAGGGTGGTTTCTTCTCCTTCGCCCAGCCATTCTTTCATTTTGTTGAGGGCTTCGGCTTGCAGATGGGGCTTGCCGTCGTGCGGGTTGTTGCCGGAAGTCCATGCTTTGAGGAAGTCGGCGCATTCGCCCAGTTTGAAGAAGAAGTGTTCGGATTCGCGCAATTCGGGTTTGGCACCGGAAACGGCGGAATACGGGTTAATCAGTTCGGTCGGGGAATAGGTCGTGCCGCAGACTTCGCAGTTGTCGCCGTATTGGTCTTGGGCGTGGCATTTGGGGCATTCGCCTTTGACGAAGCGGTCGGGCAGGAACATTTGTTTTTCGGGGTCGAAAAGCTGCTCGATGACGCGGCTCTCAATCTTGCCGTTGGCTTTCAGCGCGCGGTAAATGTCTTGGGAAAACTGTTTGTTTTCAGGGGAATGGGTGCTGTAATAATTATCGTAGCCGATGAAAAAGCCGGTGAAGTCGGCGAGGTGCTCTTCGCGCACTTTGGCAATCATGTCTTCGGGCGCGATGCCTTGTTTTTGTGCGGCCAGCATCACGGGCGTGCCGTGGGTGTCGTCGGCGCAGCAGTAGTGGCACTCGTGGCCGCGCAGTTTTTGAAAGCGCACCCAAACGTCGGTTTGGATGTGTTCGACCATGTGGCCGAGGTGGATGCTGCCGTTGGCATAGGGCAGCGCGGAGGTAACGAGGATTTTGCGTGTCATGGTTTATGCTTGGGAAAACAATCATTAAAGATGGGGAATTATACCGTAAATCGTGCGGGCGAGACGGGGGAAAGGTCGTCTGAAAAGGGAATTCCGTGAAGCTGGAACAGGATGGGCAAAACGGGTTATAGTGGATTAACTTTAAACCAGTACGGCGTTGCCTCGCCTTGTCCTGATTTAGTTAATCCACTATATCTATGGCAAAAGGTCGTCTGAAACACAAAAATCGGTTTTCAGACGACCTTTTCGATAATCGGGACATACAGGCCGGACGGTAAGCCGGGTTCTGTCTCGGACAGTCATTCCTCTAGGCACACCATTACTGATGCGCTCTAGCAACCTACCCGAACGCTCGGCGAGCAGCGTCAATGCGTTCTGTTTGGTCTTGCTCCGGATGGGGTTTAGCCTGCTGCGCCTTGTTACCAAGTGCACGGTGCGCTCTTACCGCACCTTTTCCCCCTTACCCGTGCCGCCCGAAGGCGGCCGTCGGCGGTATTGCTTTCTGTTCCACTTTCCGTCGCGTTTCCGCGCCCGGCCGTTAGCCGGCATCCTGCTCTGCGGAGCCCGGACTTTCCTCCCCGTATGCCTTACGCGATACGCGGCGACTGTCTGTCCGACCTGTATGAAGTGCGGATTATAACACAAGCAAATCACAACCGTTTGACCACCAAAAAAACCGCCTATCTAAAAATTTACCCATTTCGCAACATAAAAATTCAAATAAAATAAACTATTTATAAACAAAAAGTACCGTTCGTCAAATAAATGAATGACATGTTATAAAAAAGCCCATAAAATGAATATCACATAACTATTTTAAATATAAAAGTACATTACGATGAAAAACTATCCACATATCCTGTCTTACCTTGCCCTATCCTTACTTGCCGCCTGCGGAGGCGGAGGAGGAGGCGGTTCGCCGTCAACCGCCTCAAGCGATACCAACCAACCCAAAATAGAATGCAACGCCGAATGCCAAGCGGGACGTAAAGCCGCTGAAGAAGCTAAGGCTGAAACAGAGCGTAAAGCAGCCGAAGAAGCCGAGAAAGCCAAAGCGGAAGCAGAACGCAAAACGGCTGAGGAAGCTGAAAAAGCTAAAGTAGAAGCAGATCGTAAAGCCGTTGAAGAGGCTGAAAAAGCTAAAGCTGAAGCCGAACGTAAGGCTGCTGAAGAAG
>NZ_KV800952.1:25860-26517 GCF_001810355.1 Neisseria sp. HMSC074B07
CTGAAGCCGAACGTAAGGCTGCTGAAGAAGCCGAAAAAGCTAAAGCCCAAGCAAAACGCAAGGCTGCTGAAGAAGCTGAAAAAGCCAGAGTAGAAACAGAACGTAAAGCTGCTGAAGAAGCCGAAAAAGCTAGAGTAGAAGCAGAACGCAAAGCCGCTGAAGAAGCCGAAAAAGCTAAAGCTGAAGCGGAACGCAAGGCTGCTGAAGAAGCCGAACGCAAAGCCGCTGAAGAAGCTGAAAAAGCCAAAGCTGAAGCCGAACGTAAGGCTGCTGAAGAAGCCGAGAAAGCTAAGGCTGAGGCAGAACGCAAAGCCGCCGAAGAAGCTGAAAAAGCTAAAGCAGAAGCAGAACGTAAAGCAGCCGAAGAAGCTGAAAAAGCCAAAGCTGAAGCTGAGCGTAAAGCGGCTGAAGAGGCTGCAAAAGCCAAAGCTGAAGCCGAACGCAAAGCCGCTGAAGAAGCTGAAAAAGCCAAAGCGGAAGCGGAACGCAAGGCTGCTGAAGAAGCCGAAAAAGCTAAAGCGGAAGCTGAACGTAAGACTGCTGAAGAGGCTGAGAAAGCCAAAGCCGAGGCTGAACGTAAAGCGGCTGAGGAAGCTGAAAAAGCTAAGGCGAAAGCCGAACGTAAAGCCGCCGAAGAAGCTGAAAAAGCTAAAGCAG
>NZ_KV800952.1:26617-28866 GCF_001810355.1 Neisseria sp. HMSC074B07
CCGCCGAAGAAGCTGAAAAAGCTAAAGCAGAAGCTGAGCGTAAAGCGGCTGAAGCTGTTGCAACCCAACAAATCGACGGCTATTACAGCAAAATTTCCCAATCAGGAATGGAAGGCGACGATATTTCCCATATCGGCGACATCAATATTCTTGAGGTGGACGGACAAAAAATCCCGCTGTTGCCTGAAACTGAGCCTCAAAGGGCTGAAGTATTCGGTAATGTGAACGAAAAATCTGTCTTGGTTGCCGCCACTCATCTGAAATACGGCCGCTACGGTTTTTATGGCTTGAAAAATGGAGATACTGACATCCATACATCGTATATGTTCTACCAAGGCGTTATTACTCCGGAAGCAGCGATGCCTCAAGAGGGTCAGGCTTTTTACCGCGGTTATGCGCTTTACAGCGATGTCGGACAAGCCAATACGTTCGGCAACTCCATCTTTATGGTGGACTTCGGTCGCAAATCCCTCTCCGGTGCGGTTTATTCCGAGAACGGTGAATTTGATGAAGTGAATCTGGAAGGTCAAATCGTCGGCAACCGCTTCTTCCATGTGGATGAGAAAGAACAAAAAATCATGTCGGGTATGTTCCTCGGCCCCCAAGCAGAAGAGCTTACCGGCCGATTCGATCATCTTCTGGAATCTAAAAACGGTACGTTTGGTGCCGCCGCTCTGAAAGAATGATTTTTACCGTATCATCAGCTCAAAAGGTCGTCTGAAAACTTGGAAATCAGGTTTTCAGACGACCTTTTTCCGTTCCCGCCCAAGAAGCAGCCCATAAAATGCTACAATACCGCTTTGATTTTTTGCCCGCATCATCATGAAAAAAGCCCCCAAATCCTTTGAAGAAGCCCTCGCCCGCCTCGAAACCCTGACCCAGTCGATGCAAAGCAGCGAAATGCCGCTGGAAGACGCTCTGGCAGCCTATCAGGAAGGCAACGAGCTGGTCAGATACTGCCAAACCAAGTTGGCGGAAGTCGAACAAAAGCTGCAAGTATTGGACGCGGGCGAACTGAAGGAGCTGAACCTTGAACCCGGCGAATGAATTGAAAGCATGGCAGCAAAAAGCCCAAGCGCAGACCGAATTGCTGCTGGAGCGTTTCCTGCCGTCTGAAAACCAAGTGCCGCACACGCTGCACGAAGCCATGCGTTACGTTACCCTCGGCGGCGGCAAACGGCTGCGCCCGCTCTTGGTGCTTGCCGCGTCCGAATTGGGCGATGCCGACCAAAACGCCGTCGAACAAGCCATGGCGGCGATTGAAATGGTGCATGTCTATTCCTTGGTCCACGACGACATGCCCGCAATGGACAACGACAGCCTGCGGCGCGGCAAACCGACCTGCCATGTGAAATACGACGAAGCCACCGCCCTCTTGGTCGGCGACGCGCTGCAAACCCAAGCCTTCGACGTATTGAGCCGTCCGACCGGACTGCCCGCCGAACGCCAAATCGCCATGTTGTCCACGCTCGCCAAAGCATCCGGCAGCCTCGGCATGGCGGGCGGACAAGCCATCGACCTTGCCAACGTCGGCAAAGCCATGAATCAGGCGCAGTTGGAGCAGATGCACAGCCTCAAAACCGGCGCCCTCATCCGCGCCGCCGTCGTATTGGGCGCACTTGCCTGCCCCGATTTGGATTCAGACGACGTCCGCACCTTAGACAACTACGCCGCCAAACTCGGCTTGGCTTTCCAAGTCATCGACGATGTGTTGGACTGCGAAGCCGACACCGCCACCCTAGGCAAAACCGCCGGCAAAGACAGCGACAACAACAAACCCACCTACGTCAAACTGATGGGTCTGCAAGCCGCCCGCACCTACGCCGAAACCCTGACCGCCGAAGCCGCCGCCCTGCTCGAACCCTTCGGCGCAAAAGCCCTGCATCTGCGGCTGCTGGCGGAATTTGTCACCGCGCGGAAAAATTAAACGTTTGAAATCATTTTTCTTTTTATACCGCTAAGACATCAAAGGTCGTCTGAAAAATCAGTTCCAAGATTTTCAGACGACCTTTTTGTATAGGGACGGCGTTTATAGTGGATTAAATTTAAATCAGAGCAAGACGAGGCAACGCCATACTGGTTTAAAGTTGATCCACTATAATGAATCATGCTTTTATTCAACGGGATAAATTGGGATTAAAATGTGGATAAGTTGTGCGCAAACAGTGGATTTTATAGGCGTTTTAACCGCCCTTCTGTTCCTGCAAACATCCGTTTTTATAGTCAATTAAAAACAAAATAGTACAATA
>NZ_KV800953.1:0-516 GCF_001810355.1 Neisseria sp. HMSC074B07
TTTCGCGGTGCAGTTTGTCGCGTTCGATGTCGGTGATGACTTCGCCGTCGAGGCTGATTTGGTGCAGGTGTCCGCTGCCGTAGTAGAGGTAATCGATAGGGCGGCCGTCAGGCAGGATGGTGCGGATGCGGTTGCCCAACGGGTCGTATCGGTAGCCTACGGTGGCGCTTTGGCCGTTGTGGACGGTGGTTTCGCCGATGAGGCGGTCGAGTTCGTCGTAGGCGAGTTCGACGCTGCTGTGGTGGTTGCGGGCTTTGGTCAGGTTGCCGGTAATCGGGTCGTAGTCGAAACGGGTGCGACTGATGCCTTCGTCTTTGCTTTGCCCGTTGCGGCCGGAGACTTTGCGGCTCTGTTTTTCGATCAGTTGGCCGAGTATGTTGCGTTTGAAATGGTGGATGTGCCAAGTCTCGGGACGGTCTTTCAGACGACCTTCATTATTGCTTTGACCGTATTCGGTCTGTTGAACCAGTTGTCCGGCGGCGTCGTAGCCGTAGGCGGTGATTTTGCCGTCCCAGC
>NZ_KV800954.1:0-536 GCF_001810355.1 Neisseria sp. HMSC074B07
GAGAATACGTCTTCGATAGGCAACAGGAACGGTTTGTCCACGGCACGCTCAGGAGTCGGGATGTAGCTGTCCAATGCGGCAGCCAGTTCGAAGATTTTTTCTTCGTAAGCGGCGTCGCCTTCCAAGGCTTTCAGTGCAGAACCTTGTACGATCGGGCAGTCGTCACCTGGGAAGTCGTAGCTTGACAGCAAGTCACGGATTTCCATTTCAACCAGTTCCAGCAGTTCGGCATCGTCAACCATGTCGCATTTATTCATGAACACGATGATGTAAGGTACGCCTACTTGGCGGGCCAACAGGATGTGTTCGCGGGTTTGCGGCATAGGACCGTCGGCAGCGGAACATACCAAGATTGCGCCGTCCATTTGTGCGGCACCGGTAATCATATTTTTAACGTAGTCGGCGTGACCCGGGCAGTCTACGTGTGCGTAGTGGCGGGTTTCGGTTTCGTATTCTACGTGTGAGGTATTAATGGTAATACCGCGGGCTTTTTCTTCGGGAGCGTTATCGATTTGGTCGTAAGCTTTTGCAGCACC
>NZ_KV800955.1:0-2799 GCF_001810355.1 Neisseria sp. HMSC074B07
ATTTCGCCAATACGGACAAATCATGCAAGATATTTGAGTCTTGAGGCACGATAGCAAAAGGTCGTCTGAAACCTAAATTGGTTTGCCGTTGTGCTTTTTCGGTGACAGTGCAGTGAAGGGACAGATATTGGATTGGGTATCGTTCGTCTTGGGTCAGTTGCGTGTGACTCATATGGAAAGTTGCACTTCAAATCCGAATCCGCCGTCGTCTGAAAACGGATAGGGAGCGCACCCCAAAACTGAAAGGCTTTGATTTAAAGTTAATCCACTATACTTAATCTTTAGCCCATAAACCCGCTTGGTGGCTTATGGGCTATAAACGATCAAATCTTATAAACAAGCCATTTCGTTTGCCATTTGCTGTTCTAAGGTTTCGCGTCGGCGGATAAGCCGGTATTCGCTGCCGTCCACCAAGACTTCCGCCGCCCGGTTGCGTGTGTTGTAATTGCTTGCCATGCTGGCACCGTATGCACCTGCGCTGCGGATAACCAGCAAATCGCCTTCTTCGCAGGCAAGGGTGCGGTCTTTGCCGAGGAAGTCGCCGGTTTCGCAAATTGGGCCGACGATGTCGGCGGTCAGCGGCGGGATATTTTTTGGTTCTACCGCTTCGATGTGGTGGTAAGCATCATATAGGGCGGGGCGCATGAGGTCGTTCATGGCGGCATCGACCATGACGAAGTTTTTCTCTTCGCCGTGTTTGACGAACTCGACGCGCGCCAGCAGCGAACCTGCGTTGCCGACCAGGCTGCGGCCGGGTTCGAGGATGAGTTTCAGACGACGTGTACCGATCAGTTTTTGAACCGCTTGGGCATACGCGCCCAAATCGGGGACGGTTTCGTCTCGATAAACGATGCCGACGCCGCCGCCTAAGTCTAAATGTTCTAAAACGATGCCTTCGGCGGCAAGTGCGTCAACCAAAATCAAAATGCGCTCGCAGGCTTCGATAAGCGGGCTGAGGTCGGTCAGTTGCGAACCGATGTGGCAGTCAATGCCGATGATTTTGAGGTGGCTTTGGCGGGCGGCGTGGCGGTAGGCTTCGAGCGCGTCAGCGTAGGCGATGCCGAATTTGTTGGCTTTCAGGCCTGTGGAGATGTAGGGATGGGTTTTGGCATCGACATCGGGGTTGACGCGCAGGGAGACGGGGGCGGTTTTGCCCAAGCGTTCGGCAACCTTTTGAATGCGGTCGATTTCGGGGATGCTTTCCATATTGAAGCATTTCACGCCTGCATGCAGCGCGAACTCGATTTCCGCCTCGCTTTTGCCCACGCCTGAAAAGATGGTTTTCGCCGCGTCGCCGCCCGCCGCCAAAACGCGCGCCAATTCGCCGCCGGAGACGATGTCGAAACCGCTGCCCAACGAGGCGAAGTGCTTGATGATGCTCAGATTGCCGTTTGCCTTGACGGCGTAGCAGACGAGCGGGGAAAGCGCGGCAAACGCGGTTTGGTAGTTTTCAAATGCTTCGGTCAGCGCGGATTGGCTGTACACATAAAGCGGCGTGCCGAATTCTTCGGCAAGGCGGGAGTAAGGGACTTGTTCGCAATGCAGGGTCATGTTGGTAAGGTTTAATCGTTGGTTTGATTGGTAGGTTCTTTGGAAGAATGGATTTTCAGGCCGGTTTGGACCACGCCGAAACGCGCCTTGTCGCCTTCTTTGGGCAGGTAAAGGTCGCCTTTGTAACCGCAGGCTGAAAGCAGGAGGGCGGTTGCCGCCGCAAAAAATACGCCGTATTTCATCGGTAAACTTCCTTCATAAGCGCGAATGTGGCAAGATTCGGTATCTTAAACAAAAAACACACAAAAAGCCATGATGACCGAAAGCGAATTCATCCGCATGAGCGAAGAATTGTTCGAACACATCGAAGACCAAATCGACGAAAACGGCTGGGATTTCGACTGCCAGTTTGCCGGAAACGTCCTGACCATCGAAGCGGAGGACGGCACGCAAATCATCGTCAACCGCCACACGCCCAATCAGGAATTGTGGATTGCCGCAAAAAGCGGCGGCTACCATTTCGCAGAGCAAAACGGCAAATGGCTGGCAACGCGCGACGGACGGGATTTCTACGATGTTTTGAACGAAGCACTGAGCGCGGCTTCGGGCGAAGCGGTAAAGATTGACGAATTGTGATCGGACTCAGAAGCCCATCTCACACCCAAAATATTTACTCAAAAGGATAATCCAATGCCCCTGTTAGACAGTTTTAAAGTCGACCACACCCGTATGCACGCCCCTGCCGTGCGTGTGGCGAAAACCATGACCACGCCCAAAGGCGACACCATTACCGTATTCGACCTGCGCTTTTGCGTTCCCAACAAAGAAATCCTGTCCGAAAAAGGCATCCACACGCTGGAGCATTTGTTCGCAGGCTTTATGCGCGACCACTTGAACGGCAACGGTGTCGAAATCATCGATATTTCCCCGATGGGCTGCCGCACCGGTTTCTACATGAGCCTTATCGGCACGCCCGATGAGCAGCAGGTCGCCGACGCATGGCTCGCTTCAATGCAGGATGTGGTCAATGTCAAAGACCAAAGCAAAATCCCCGAGTTGAACGAATACCAATGTGGCACCTATCTGATGCACTCGCTTGCCGAAGCGCAGGAAATCGCGCAAAACGTCCTGACGCGCAAAGTGGCGGTGAATAAAAACGAAGAGCTGACGCTGGATGAAAGTTTGCTGAACGTTTAAACGATATGCTTGAAAAAAGGTCGTCTGAAAACGGGAAACCGAGTTTCAGACGACCTTTTGTTTGAATAGAAAAGATGGACAAAGTATAGTGGATTAACTTTAAACCAGTAC
>NZ_KV800955.1:2899-12026 GCF_001810355.1 Neisseria sp. HMSC074B07
CCTTGTCCTGATTTAAATTTAATCCACTATATCTATCGACACGGCAAACCGCGGACCGTTTACCGCCCTGCTTTGGTTCCGCCCGGACCGTACACGGCACCCCACGCGGCATCAAGCTGCTGCCCTGCCTGTTTCAATGTTTCCGCCTGTTGGCTTTTCACATTCATCGCCGCCTGAAGCTCGCCCTGCAAGCGGACGATGTCGGCTTGGGCTTTTTGCAGGCGGTATTGCGCATCTTCAAGGTCGCTTTGCAGGGAGATGATTTTGCTGTCGTTGCCGGTTTGCTGTTTCAGGGCGGCGCGGTAGGCGGAACGCGCGTTCATCAGATTGTCTTCTATGCTGTCTGCCGCTGCGTTCAGCGAAACGCCCATTAATATCAAGGCGATGAGTTTGTTGTTCATAAACATCCTTTGATGCCGTCCCGCGATGTATAGTGGATTAACTTTAAACCAGTACGGCGTTGCCTCGCCTTGGCTCAAAGAGACATTCTCTAAGGTGCTGAAGCACCAAGTGAATCGGTTTCTGTACTGTCTGTACTGTCTTGCGGTTTCATCGCCTTGTCCTGATTTAGTTAAGCCACTATAGTAGAGGTCGTCTGAAAACGGAAAAGCTGTTTTCAGACGACCTTTTTGCTGCGGTAGGCTTGTTGGTTAATATTGATAGGCGGCGAGTTTGCGCTTGATTTCGGGCAAGGCGGCGCGGGCGGCTTCTTCACCCAGCTGGATGGCGCGTCGTTTTTGGTCGAAACCGCCGATAGAACCCATCTCCAACACTTGCGGTTTGATCACGACGTTTGCCTGACCCAATTCGTGTTGGAGCAGCGGAATGCTCATGACGTTGAACGTTTGGTCGAGGTAAGAGAAAAAGCCTTGGTTGACGTTTTTCACCGGACGGGCGGAAATATCGACGGCGATAATGAAATTGGCGCCTTGTTTTTTAGCCGCGCTGACGGGAACAGGCTGCGACAGACCGCCGTCAACGTATCGGCGGCCGCCAATCATGGTGGGTTGGAACACGTTGGGGATGGACGCGGACGCGCGGACTGCCTGTCCGACGTTGCCTCGGTTGAAGGCGACGGCTTTACCACTTTCAAAATCGGTGGCGACGGCGGCGAATTTAATCGGCAATTGTTGGATGGGGCGGTTGCCGACTTTTTGGTTGATGTAGTTTTGCAGTTTTTCGCCTTTGATGAAGCCGCTGCTGGACAGGGTCAGGTCAACCAAGTCGGTTTTGCCCAAAATTTCGGCTTCGAGTTCGAGGCGGTCGGGCGACATGCCTGAAGCGTACAGGCTGCCGACGATGGAGCCTGCGGATGTGCCGGTCACGACTTTGACGGGAATATTGTTTTCTTTCAAGACCTTGATAATGCCAATATGGGCAAAGCCTTTGGATGCGCCGCCGCCGAGCGCAAGCGCGACCACGGCTTTGGGCTTGGCGGCATTCGCGGTATGGGTATTCGGCTTGGCACCCGATTTGTCGGAGGTGTGGCTCGGACAGGCAGCGAGCATGAGTACGACAGACGCTGTCAGCGTAGTGCGCAGTGTTTGAATCAGCAATGGTTTCATTTTCAGACGACCTTTATAGATGGATTTTTGGTTTGGAACATATTGTCAGCCGAATGGCGCGAAACCTGTCGCGGTATGCGCTCCGTCGTGTTTTTATCGGCGCGGCTGCGGTATAGTGGATTAAATTTAAATCAGGACAAGGCGAGGCAACGCTGTACTGGTTTAAAGTTAATCCACTATAAAGTGGCAGAAAACCTGTTGCCCGCTTGGTCATGAAAACAGGCGGAATCAGGGGAACAGGCAATCTGCCATCCGCCTTGTCAAGCGGCACAAGCGGGAAGTTTAGCGCATCGTTATGCCGAAATCAAAAAAGGTCGTCTGAAACCTGATTTTCGGTTTCAGACGACCTTTTGCTTGCCCGCTTTATCAGGCGGTTTTTAATGCTCCCACTCGACGTGTTCGTTGAGGAAACCGCCGCTCTGGTGCGCCCAAAGTTTGGCGTAGAGGCCTTGTTTTTCGAGGAGTTCGGCGTGGCTGCCTTCTTCGATGATGCGGCCTTTGTCCAAGACGATGAGCCTGTCCATCGCGGCGATGGTGGAGAGGCGGTGGGCGATGGCGATGACGGTTTTGCCGTCCATCATTTTGTCGAGGCTTTCTTGGATGGCGGCTTCGACTTCGGAGTCAAGCGCGCTGGTGGCTTCGTCGAGCAGCAGAATCGGCGCGTCTTTGAGCATGACGCGGGCGATGGCGATGCGTTGGCGTTGGCCGCCGGAGAGTTTCACGCCGCGTTCGCCGACGTGCGCGTCATAGCCGCGCCGTCCTTTGGCGTCGGAAAGGTTGGGGATGAAGTCGGCGGCTTCGGCGCGTTCGGCGGCGGAAATCATTTCGGCGTCGGTGGCGTCGGGGCGGCCGTAAACGATGTTGTCGCGCACGGAACGGTGCAGCAGCGAGGTGTCTTGCGTCACTAGACCGATTTGGGCGCGCAGGCTTTCTTGGGTCACGCTGTCCACGTTTTGCCCGTCAATCGAAATCGTGCCGCTTTGCGGTTCGTAGAAGCGCAAAAGCAGGTTGACGATGGTGGATTTGCCCGCACCGCTGCGCCCGATCAAACCGACTTTTTCGCCCGGGCGGATGGTGAGGTTGAAGCCGTTGAGCAGCGGTTTGCCGGCTTCGTAGGAGAAATCGACGTGTTCGAACTTGATTTCGCCTTGCGACACTTTCAGCGGCAGGGCGTTCGGCTTGTCGAGGATGGTTTGCGGTTTGGACAGGGTTGCCATGCCGTCGTTGACGGTGCCGATGTTTTCAAACAATCGGGCGGATTCCCACATGATGTATTGCGACAGACCGTTGACGCGCAACGCCATGGCGGTGGCGGTCGCCACTGCGCCGACGCCGACTTGTCCGTGATACCAAAGCCAGATGCCCAGCGCGGTCGTGCCGGCGGTCAGCGAGCTGTTGACGATGAAGCTGCATGTGTGCAGGAGCGTCGCCAAACGCATTTGGGCGTGTACCGTAACCATAAATTCTTCCATCGACTGTTTGGCGTAGGCCGCCTCGCGCGCGCCGTGGGAGAAGAGTTTGACGGTGGTGATGTTGGAATAGGCGTCGGTAATACGGCCGGTCATCAGCGAGCGCGCATCCGCCTGACGCGAAGCGGTTTTGCCGAGCTTGGGAATCAGGAAGCGCATCACTAAGGCGAAGCCAATCATCCAGCCGATAAAGGGCAGCAGCAGCCAGCCGTCGAGCGCGACCAAAATCACGCCGGAGGTGATGAAATACACCAGCACATAAACGACCATGTCGGCAACCGTCATCACCACGTCGCGCAACGCCAGCGCGGTCTGCATGACTTTGGCGGACACGCGGCCGGCAAATTCGTCCTGATAGAAACCGAGGCTCTGCCCCAGCATCAGGCGGTGGAAATTCCAGCGCAGGCGCATGGGGAACACGCCTTGCAGGGTTTGCAGGCGCACGTTGGATGCGAGGAAGGTCCAGAGGGCGAAAAACACCATCATCGCCGCCATCGCCGTCAACGCCCAGCCTTTTTCGGCAAACAGGGTGGCGGGCGTGTATTTGCCGAGCCAGTCCACGACTTTGCCCATAAATTGAAACAACAGGGCTTCCATGATGCCGATACCGGCGGTAAACACCGCCAAAACGGCAATCCATTTGCGCAAGCCTTCGATGTTGCTCCAGATAAAACGCCACAGCCCTTTTTCAGGCGTTTTCGGGGCGGCTTCGGGGTAAGGGTCGATTCGGGATTCGAACCATGAGAATATTTTTTGAATCATTGTATTGGGTTTAATTGAGAGAGAATGGATTTCAGACGACCTCTACGGTGGGGACAGGTCGTCTGAAAACAAGTATCGGGAGTTAAAGGCATTATTTTACGGGAAAAAACGGCGGGAAGACACTGTAAGGAAGTCGGGACGGGCAAAGTGCCGTGATTGATGAGGGGTCGTCTGAAACAGCGTGCCGATAAGGAATACGGCTTTTATAGTGGATTAACTTTAAACCAGTACGGCGTTGCCTCGCCTTGGCTCAAAGAGACATTCTCTAAGGTGCTGAAGCACCAAGTGAATCGGTTTCTGTACTGTCTGTACTGTGTCTGCGGCTTCGTCGCCTTGTCCTGATTTAAATTAAGCCACTATAGTATTCGTCCTTATATGGTCAAATCGCCGCTGAAATCCGTATCGAACCCATCGGCGTATCGGCTTATATCCATTCCAATTTTATTTTGAACGGACTGAAGCCAAAAAACAAAACCGAAAAAAATGTGCTTGTTCTCAGGCGTCACGCCGAATATGCCGTCACTTTGATGCGAAATTTGCAGGTCACTCAATATAGACAAGAAGCTGTCCAGATTTTGCCTGATGTCTTCTATAGTGGATTAACTTTAAATCAGGACAAGGCGAGGCAACGCCGTACTGGTTTAAAGTTAAGCCACTATATCTCGCTTTTTTGAAGTTCCTCAATCAACAGGACTTCATTATCCAGACCAATAATGGTGGGCAACTTGGTCAGTTTTTCATAAATCGCTTTCACAGACATTTTTCAATACCGGTAAATCCGACGCGCGGGATACGGGCGCGGGTAAGGCGGGTAGGGATAGCCGTAGCGGTGTACCGGCTCGCTGTCCTGATAAATGACGGTTGTCCCCGGCGGGGCGTTGACGGTAACGGTTTTGTTGATGGTGGTTTGGGAATGGACGGGCAGGTCGAGGACGGTGGTGCGGCCGTAAGGGGTTTCGGTGTAGAAACAGCCGCCAAGTGCGGTCAGCGTGAAGGCGTAAAGTAGGGGCTTCTTCATGGGATTCCTTCATTCAAAACGAAACGGTAAGGGGTCGTCTGAAACGTGGTTTCGATCAGTTTGAAACCGTTTTGGGGTTTTCAGACGACCTTTTTTATCGCCAACATCCTTAACTTTAAATACGGCATATCGTCAAATCCCGTCATTCCCGCGCAGGCGGGAATCCATCGTAAAACTTGAGAAACCTTGATTTGAAAAACAGTTTCCAAATTTCAAAAATGGATTCCCACCGTAGCCTGTCCTCGCGCAGGCGGGGGCGGGAATGACGGTACCCGATAAGTTGCGTATCGAAAATAAAGTCATTTGCCTATATCCAGCCGACGGGATGAACCGGCGGATTTTCAGACGACCTTCCCGCTTACCTTAACACGGTCTTCGTCCAGCGGCTGACCCATTGTTTCTGCTTGGTGTCGATGTCGTTGCGGCTGGGCGAGTCGGTGTGTTTCGGGGCTTGGGCGAACTCGAAGACTTTGGGCAGCGGCGTGTTTTTCACGGCGGGATAGACCCACATTTCGGTCGGCAGGGCTTTTTGCACTTCGCCGCTTTGCAGCCACTGTACGAGTTTCGCCGCCAGCTCGGGCTGTTTCGCGCCTTTCAAGACTGCCGCGCCTTCGACTTGGCGGAACACGCCGCCTTTGAGGAAGAGGTTGCCGGTCGGCGGCACGCTGTATTTGCCTTTGGAGTAGTGGACTTCGGCGGCGGGGCTGGCGGCGTAGCTGACGACGAGCGGGTAGGCGCCGCCGTTTTGGGTGAAGTCGGTGTAATAGGCTTCACTCCAGCCTTTGGCAACTTTCACGCCGTTTTGACGCATCTGCGCCCACCATTTGAACGCGCCCTCTTCGCCCATGCCGCCGATGTTCGCCATCAGGAAGGCAAGTCCGGGCGAGGAGGTGGCGGGCGAGGGCGTAACCAGCAGGTTTTTATATTCTGGGCGGGTCAAGTCCTGCAAGGTTTTGGGCAGCGGCAGTTTTTTCTGTTCAAACCATTTTTTGTCGTAATTGAGGGTAACGTAGCCGTAATTGACTGCCGCGATAACGGGCATCCCCGCTGAAACGGGTGCGGATTTGGGCTGCACCGCCGCCAATATGCCTGCTTCGCGCACTTTGCCGATGTTGGCGTTGTCCAAACCGTACACCGCGTCGGCAATCGGGTTTGCCTTGCTGAGAATCAGCTTGTTGAGCATTTCGTTGCCGCTGCCCGCTTTGATAACGGAGACTTTGGCGTCGTTGGCTTTTTCAAACTGCGCGAGGACGGATTGGGGCAGGCTGAAGGATTTGTGCACGGCAAGGCGCACTTCGGTCTGGGCGGATAAGTTTGCCGAAGCCAGCAAGAGGGCGAGGGCGGATAATTTCAGTTTCATTCTCTAACCTTTGTACGGGTAAAATACGAAACATCATAACAAAATCCGCACCAACACACGACATGAACCTTTCCCCCGTTTGGCTCTTTGACCTCGACAACACGCTGCACAACGCCGATGCAGGCATTTTTTACATCATCAACCGCGCCATGACCGACTACATGGCACAACGCCTCAAGCTCTCCGAAGAAGCGGCATCCGACCTGCGTCAGGACTATTGGCACCGATACGGCGCAACGCTTGCCGGCCTGCAAATCCACCATCCCGAAATCGACATCTGCGAATTTCTGCGCGAAAGCCATCCCATCGCGCAAATCTTGGCAAAATTGCAAGGCATGGAGGGAACCGAAAGCGTTTTAGGTCGTCTGAAAGGACGCAAAGCCGTTTTTTCCAACGGCCCTTCGTTTTACGTCCGCGCCGTTATCGGGGCATTGGGTTTGGCAAACCGTTTTGACGCACTCTTCGGCACGGACGACTTCGGGCTGCGCTACAAGCCCGACCCGCAAGCCTACCTGACCGTCTGCCGCCTGCTCGACGCCACGCCCGGACAGTGCATCATGATCGACGACAGCGCGGACAACCTGCACCAAGCCAAAGAGCTGGGCATGAAAACCGTATGGTTCGGCAGCAAAGCCCATCCCCTGCCCTTTACCGACGCCGTTGCAAAAGATATGCAGGCGCTCGCCGAATGCGCCGAAAAATTGTCGGCACTCGTCTGAAACCTTTACAATATCGGGTTTGAACAACGGCACAAATCCGCCCGACCACAAGGACAACCATCATGCGATACACCGCCCTCATCCTCGCCGCCGCAGCCGCCCTGACCGGCTGTACCTGGGAAACCTACCAAAACGAATCCGGCCACACCTCCCTGCGCCCCAAATACGAAAAAGGCACGCGCATCTATTACGAAGACGGCACCTACTCCCGCGATATGCGTTACAACCAATACCGCCCCGAACGCCGCACCCTCAAACCGCTGCACGGCGACCAAGAAAACGTACGCGGCACAACATGGAACAAACCCCAAGGTGCCGGACACGCCGCGCCCGAAACGCAAACCGAAGAATAATCCGCCCGCAGAGGTCGTCTGAAACCGTTTTTTCCGTTTCAGACGACCTCAAACATAACCGCCATCCCGTTCGTCCCACGCCTGCCGTCTTTCAAAAAGGAGAAAACCATGCGTTCCCTCGCCCTGATTTTCGTTACCGCCGCCATCCTGAGCGGCTGCACCACAGACCGCTACGACTTCGACAGCCGTCCCGCCGACACATCCGCACGCACGCCCCTGAAACCGACCACACTCGACCGCTTGGAACACGGCAGCCATGCCGACTCGTACCGCTGGAACCCCAAACCCAATAAACCATAATCCCCACGTCCGCACGCCAAACCCAAATAAAAAGGTCGTCTGAAACCCCAAAACCCCGTTCAGACGACCCCTAAATACCCCTTCATCAACATTGCATTCGAGAAAGCCCATCATGTCCGCCACACCCCTCAACATCGTCATCCTCGCCGCCGGCAAAGGCACGCGTATGTATTCCAAAATGCCCAAAGTGCTGCACCGCATCGGCGGCCTTCCCATGGTTGAGCGCGTTATCGACACCGCCGCCGCCCTGAATCCCCAAAACATCTGCGTCGTCATCGGACACGGCAAAGACCAAGTTTTGGACACCGTCAAACGCGACGTCGTCTGGGTCGAACAAACCGAACAGCTCGGTACCGGCCACGCCGTCAAAACCGCCCTGCCGCACCTTTCCGCCGAAGGCCGCACGCTGGTGCTGTACGGCGACGTCCCCCTGATTGACACCGCCACCCTCGAAACCCTGCTCGAAGCCGCCGGCAGCGAAGTCGGACTGTTGACCGACGTTCCCGCCGACCCGACAGGCTTGGGCCGCATCATCCGCGACAGCCAAGGCAGCGTAACCGCCATCGTCGAAGAAAAAGACGCCGACGCCGCCCAAAAAGCCGTCCGCGAAATCAACACAGGCATCCTCGTCCTGCCCAACGCCAAACTCAAAAACTGGCTGGACACCCTCTCCAGCAACAACGCCCAAGGCGAATACTACCTGACCGACCTCATCGCCAAAGCCGTTGCCGACGGCATCAAAGTCCATCCCGTCCAAGTGCGCGCTTCCCACCTCGCCGCCGGCGTGAACAACAAACTCCAGCTCGCCGAACTCGAACGCATCTTCCAAACCGAACAGGCGCAAGCCTTGCTCAAAGCAGGCGTTACCCTGCGCGACCCCGCCCGCTTTGATTTAAGGGGTCGTCTGAAACACGGACAAGACATCGTGATTGACGTCAACGTCGTCCTCGAAGGCGACATCGAAATCGGCGACAACGTCGAAATCGGCGCAAACTGCGTCATCAAACACGCCAAAATCGGCGCAAACAGCAAAATCGCCCCCTTCTCCCACCTCGAAGACTGCGAAGTCGGACAAAACAACCAAATCGGCCCCTACGCCCGCCTGCGTCCGCAAGCCCGCCTGTCAGACGACGTACACGTCGGCAACTTCGTCGAAATCAAAAACGCCGCCATCGGCAAAGGCACCAAAGCCAACCACCTCACCTACATCGGCGACGCCGAAGTCGGCAGCAAAACCAACTTCGGCGCAGGCACAATCATCGCCAACTACGACGGCGTGAACAAATACAAAACCGTCATCGGCGACGAAGTCCGCATCGGCTCCAACTGCGTCCTAGTCGCCCCCGTCAAACTCGGCAACAAAGTTACAACCGGCGCAGGCAGCACGATTACCAAAAACGTCGAAGACAACAAACTCGCCCTCGCCCGCGCCCGTCAAACGGTGATCGAAGGCTGGGTGCGTCCTGAAAAAGGCGATAAGAAATAAAGTAGTAAACCGCCCTGCGCAACTCGTTGCAGCAACAGCAATCTGTCCCTTCCCCCGCCCGGCGGGGGAAGGTTAGGATGGGGGTGGCTTTGCGA
>NZ_KV800955.1:12126-13488 GCF_001810355.1 Neisseria sp. HMSC074B07
GAGGTGTAGACTGTAGAATTATTCAGCCTGAAGTGTGTGCTCTCCCGTGATTACTGATAATCAAAAGGTCGTCTGAAAAGTTTCAGACGACCTTTTATTAACCAACGGGCTAGGAATAAACCCAGTCCGTAGCGTGGGCTTTGCCCACGAAATCTACCACCTGACAATTCAAATCAGACAACAGCCGAATGGGCATCCATTCCGGCATTTATCTCGCGGGCAAAGCCCACGCTACGGGTCGTCTGAAAACCTGTTTCAAGCTTTATGCCAAACCAACCCTACGCCAACAATAACCATCCGGCGACCGTCTTAATCAGACGAACCCGAAAACCTGAAGAAAAATAAGGAAGATGATGCAATGAAAAAACTGTTTTTGATGATATTCGGATTAATGGTTTCAAATATTTCTATTGCCAATCCGACATATGATGTGACAAACGGGGCTTTACAGAATGATCCCGCATTATGCAGCTATGGGTACAATCCCAACTGCTCTTCGGGCAATACCGCCCCTCCCCCTAAGAAAATCATCTATCACGATGTGGTCATCCCTCCAAAATTCGGGGCTTTGGCTTACAGTCAGAAAGCAGGAATTCTTGCAGGCGCTGTAAATCAAAATTCTCTAGACGCAGCAAAACAGGAAGCAGTCAAACGGTGTCAAAAAAGCAGCCGCAATACGCCGTGTAAAGTTATTGTCTGGGTCAGAAACGGCTGTCTCGCAGCAGCAGAAGGAAAGGTTAAGAACAGATTTCTTGTAACCCAAGCAGGAGGTAATCAGGGAACTGTAGAGCAGGCAGCTTTAAAAAATTGCCAAGATAGGGGAGGTGTAGACTGTAGAATTATTCAGCCTGAAGTATGTGCTCTCCCGTGATTGGTATTTAAAGGAAGATGATGCAATGAAAAAACTGTTTTTGATGATATTCGGATTAATGGTTTCAAATATTTCTATTGCCAATCCGACATATGATGTGACAAACGGGGCTTTACAGAATGATCCCGCATTATGCAGCTATGGGTACAATCCCAACTGCTCTTCGGGTAATACCGCCCCACCTCCTAAAAAAATTATCTATCACGATGTTTTTGTGCCGCCTAAATTCGGAGCATTTGCTTACAGTCAGAAAGCAGGGCATCTTGCCGGTGCGGTAAATCAGAATTCCCTAGAGGCGGCAAAACGTGAAGCCATAAAACAATGCCAAAAAGGCAGTCGCAATACGCCTTGTAAAGTTATTACATGGGTGAGGAACGGTTGTATGGCAGCGGCAGAAGGGAAAACAAAAGACAGATTTGTTTTATCTGATGTGGCAGGAGCACAAGGTACTGTAGAACAGGCAGCTTTAAAAAATTGCCAAGATAGGGGAG
>NZ_KV800955.1:13588-13922 GCF_001810355.1 Neisseria sp. HMSC074B07
AATCAGACAACAGCCGAATGGGCATCCATTTCGGTATTTATCTCGCGGGCAAAGCCCACGCTACTCATTGCAGCAACAGCAACCTGTCCCTTCCCCCGTCTAGCGGGGGAAGGTTAGGATGGGGGTGGCTTTGCGACTTTAGGTCAAATCAAATTCGTACAACCCATAGAACCACCCTCTCCCCGGCCCTCTCCCACCGGACGGGAGAGGGGGCAGGTTGCCGATAAAAACGAGGTCGTCTGAAAACTTTGAGATTTGGGTTTCAGACGACCTTTTGCTATCGATATGTCTCAAGACTCGAATATCTTGCATGATTTGTCCGTATTGGCGAAAT
>NZ_KV800956.1:0-16405 GCF_001810355.1 Neisseria sp. HMSC074B07
TTGGGGGCCAGTTCAGTTTTCAGACGACCTTTTTACACCGTTTATTGCGATTTCAAGCGGTTCAACAACGTTTTGACCGTACCGCCGTAATAAGCGCTTGAAGTACAGTACACCGTTTCCAAGCCGCATTGACCTTGCGAGCCGTATTTCTTGATGCACTGATTCAGCGCAACCTGATGCACGCTCTTAAAGCGCGGCGAAGTAATCACAACCGCATTGTTTGTCGTCAGCCTGCCTTCCGATTTCGGGTATGCGACGGCGATGCAGGTGTTATGAAGCGGAACAACGGATTTACAGCCTGTCGCCTCACCGTTTTGCACGCCGGAAAGCGTGTCCTGCCCGCGGCAAAACGCTTCCAATTCCGCATTTGCCTCGATTTGCGACATATTTTCTTTAGTCGTTTTAATCAGCAGCGCATCATTGCTGTCTTGCGGGTTCTGCCACATGGCGAGATAACCATAAGTATCCGCTGCATTTGCGCCTGCTGACAAAATGGTGGCGATAAGTGCCGTTACAATTTTTTTCATTATTGATTCCAAATGCTTATGTCGTTATGTTTGACTGTCATCATTATAAAGCAAAGCCCGTTGCGAATATATGCCCGCATCACTTTTCATTTTAAAGGCCTGACCAAGAGGTCGTCTGAAACGGCTTACTCCTGCGGCTGTTTTCTGTGTTTCACGCATTCTGCGGCATATTGCTCGCCCCAGCGGTGCATCGCCTCGATGACGGGCATCAATGTCCGTCCGAACGCGGTCAGCGAATACTCCACCTTCGGCGGCACCTGCGGATACACTTCGCGATGGACAATGCCGTCGTGCTCCAACTCGCGCAGCTGCAACGTCAACATCCGCTGGGTAACGCCTGCCAGCAGACGCTGCAATTCGTTGAATCGTCGGGTTTCCCCGTGTAAATAATATAAAATCAACACCTTCCACTTGCCGCCGATAATATCCAAAGTATTAACGACCGGACAGCAGGCGCCGTGTGTCGGTTCTGTTTCCGCCATTATTGACCTCCGAATGACAGTATAAAAATTGTGCGTACTTGTTAATAAGTTTGTACCCCATATAATACATGCAACAAAGTATGGCAACCACAACATTATTAATTTCATTACACAAAGGTCGTCTGAAAAGGTTTCAGACGACCCCACAAGAAGGAACCTCACCATGCGCAACGTCAAACAAATCTACCGTGCAAACAGCCAACACTGGGTCGGCGACGGCTTCCTCGTCCAACCCTTGTTCTCCCACATGGGGGAAGACCGCGGCACCAACCCTTTCCTGATGCTCGACTACGCCGCACCCTATGAATTCTCCCCCAACGAAGCCCGCAGCCCGCGCGGTGTCGGCCAACACCCGCACAAAGGCTTTGAAACCGTTACCATCGCCTACCACGGCGAAGTGGCACACCGCGACTCCAGCGGCGGAGGCGGCATCATTTACGAAGGCGACGTGCAATGGATGACCGCAGGCTCGGGCATCATCCATGAAGAATTCCACTCCGAAAACTTCAGCAAAAAAGGCGGACTGTTTGAAATGGTCCAACTTTGGGTCAACCTGCCCGCCAAAGACAAAAACACGCCGCCGCGCTATCAGCATCTCGCCAAAGCCGGTATCCCCGTGGTTGAGCTCCCTGACGAAGCAGGCCGCCTGCGGCTGATTGCCGGAGAATACAAAGGCGTAAAAGGCGCAGCCGACACCTTCACCGAAATGAACGTCTGGGACATCGTTTTGAATGCCGGTAAAAAAGCCGTATTGGAAATACCCGAAGCCCACAACCTGTCCATGGTCGTCCTGCGGGGCAACGTTACCCTAAACGGCAAAGAGCAGGCAGGCGCTGGACAACTGGTCGGCTTTGAGAAAAGCGGCGGCAACGTACACATAGAAGCCGACAGCGAAGAAGTCAAAATCCTTTTGCTCTCCGGCGTCCCGATTGACGAACCCGTCGTCGGCTATGGTCCGTTTGTGATGAATACTACCGAAGAAATCCGCCAAGCCATCAGCGATTTCAAAAGCGGCAAATTCGGTAGCATTGATTGAGCCTCTGCGCCGAAACAAAATAGGCTGTATCCACAGGCAGGTTTCTCGTGCTGAAACGGAGATCACGCGTTTCATTATAGTGGATTAAATTTAAATCAGGACAAGGCGAGACAACGCCGTACTGGTTTAAAGTTAAGCCACTATAAAATCCAATAGACAGTGGTTTCGGCTATACTGTCGGCTGTCGCGGCGTTGGCCCATTTTGCTGTGCGCAATCTGTAAGCTCTCGCCCGATACCGATAACCGATTCATTTCGCTCTATTTATTTTCCGTCAACCCCAAAAAGGAAACCCTTATGGCTCAAATTACCTTCCACGACAACCCTGTCCACACTTCCGGCGACCTGCCTGCCGTCGGTCAAACCGCGCCTGCATTCAGCCTGACCGCTGCCGACCTGTCCGACAAAACTTTGGCGGATTTTGCGGGCAAACGCAAAGTATTGAACATTTTCCCAAGCGTCGACACCGGCGTGTGCGCCCAATCCGTGCGTACGTTTAACCAACGCGCGTCTTCTTTGGACAACGCGGTTGTGCTGTGCATTTCAGCCGACCTGCCGTTTGCCCAAGCGCGTTTCTGCGGCGCGGAAGGTTTGGACAATGTTGTGAACCTGTCTACGTTCCGCAGCAGCTTTGCCGCCGATTACGGCGTCGCCCTGACCGACAGCCCGTTGCGCGGACTGACTGCGCGTGCCGTTGTGGTTTTGGACGAAAACAACAAAGTCCTGCACAGCGAACTGGTTGCCGAAATTGCCAACGAGCCTGATTACGACGCGGCTTTGGCTGTTTTGTAAACAAGGGGGTTTTAAAGCTGAAAAAGGTCGTCTGAAAAGTTTTCAGACGACCTTTTGTCTTTCTTCCTAAACTATTTCGCAGGCGGCTTCAATTCAAACACTTCAGGATGCGCCTTGAAATACTCTACGGCGATAAATCCGCCGCCGATGATGATCACCAGGAACACCGCCATGACAATCATGGCAAGGATGAATTTGTCCGAAGGATGGGCGTCGGGCTTGCGTTTATCCGCCATTATTTCATCTCCGAGAGCCAGTCGCGGGCGGTGAGAAACTCGTTCAGCCGCGCTTCGGGCGAACCTTCTTCCGGCGCGTATTGATACTCGAAACGCACCAAAGGCGGCATGGACATCAAAATGCTTTCCGTGCGCCCGCCGCTTTGCAGGCCGAATAGCGTGCCCCTGTCCCAAACCAAATTAAATTCCACATAACGACCGCGCCGGTAAAGCTGAAAATCACGTTCGCGTTCGCCGTACGGCGTGTTTTTGCGTTTCGCCACAATCGGCAGATACGCTTCGATGTAGCCTTCGCCGACCGCCTTGATGAACTTCAGGCAGGTGTCGAAATCCCAGCGGTTCAAATCGTCGAAAAACAAACCGCCCACGCCGCGCGTTTCGCCGCGGTGTTTCAGGTAAAAATACTCGTCGCACCATTTTTTGAACTCGGGATAAACCGCTTCCCCAAACGGCGCGCACACGTCCCGCGCCACCGTGTGCCAATGCAAAATATCTTCTTCAAACAGATAAAACGGCGTCAAATCAAAGCCGCCGCCGAACCACCACACAGGCTCGCCGCCTTCCGGATACGCGATAAAAAAGCGCACGTTCGCATGGCTGGTCGGTACATACGGATTTTTCGGATGAATCACCAGCGACACACCCATTGCCTCAAACGCTGCGCCCGCCAGTTCAGGACGGTGCGCCGTCGCCGAAGCGGGCATTTTACTGTCCTTCACATGCGAAAAATTCACGCCCGCCTGCTCGAATACCGCGCCGTTTTTCAAGACGCGGGTTTCGCCCACGCCCAATTTGCCCGTCCATTCTTCACGCGCAAACACCGCCCCGCCGTCTTCTTGCTCAAGTGCAGCGCAGATTTGGTTTTGCAGGTTTTTTAATACGGTTAAAACGGTTTCGGTGTGCATGGCGGGTTCCTTATGGATGGGGTCGTCTGAAAACCGTATTTTAATACGGCGCGCCGGATATTTATCAGAATTGCTGAAAAACGGGATGAAACAAAGTGCGCAATCTCTCAAAAGGTCGTCTGAAATCTTGGATTTAAGCTTTCAGACGACCTTTTTTGCGCTTAATACTGTTTGCGCCTCGTCTGAAAAAATGCCTGCAAAACGGCTTTGCATTCGTCTTCCAAGATGCCGCCTTTGATTGCCGTGTGCTTGTTCAGCAGCGGGTTGGCAAACAGATTGACAACGCTGCCCGCGGCGCCGGTTTTGGGTTCTGCCGCGCCGTAGATGACGCGGCGGACGCGGGCTTGGATGATGGCGGAGGCGCACATGGCGCAGGGTTCGAGCGTGATGTAGAGGTCGCAGCCGTCGAGGCGGTAGTTCTGAAGGGCGGCACCTGCGGCGGCAAGGGCGCGGATTTCGGCGTGGCGGCTGATGTCGTGGTCGCTGACGCAGGTGTTGTGGGCGGCGGCGATGATTTGGTTGTTGGAGACGATGACCGCGCCGACGGGGATTTCGCCGATGCGGGCGGATTGTTCTGCCTGCACTAAGGCGGCGCGCATGAAGGTTTCCATTTCAGACGATGTGGGGAAAACGGCGACGGGCGGATGGTTTTTAAGGGCTTGTTCCAAAGCGGTTTTCTGCGTTTGCGGTAGGTCTTGAGGTTTGATACCGAGCAGCAGGGCTTCGAGTTGCCAAAGCGTGCTGCGGGTGACGGTCAGTCCGGCGGCTTTGAGCAGTAGGAAGGCTTGGACGGAACCGGTGTCGTGCAGCTCCTCTACGCTGCGGATGCCGAGGGCTTGCAGGGCGGCTAAGGTTTGCGGGGCGACGGGCGGCGTGGTCAACAGGGTCGGCATGGCGTTTTAGATTTGGAAATGGCGGCGGACGAGTGCCAAGGTCGTCTGAACGTGGTTGCCGTCGGTGTAGGGGTCGATGCTGTGCGCCAATGGGATTTTGCGCAGCCAAGTGAGTTGGCGTTTGGCAAGCTGGCGGGTGGCGGCGATGCCTTTTTCGACAAAGGTGTCGTAATCGGTCAAGCCTTCGAGGTAATCCCATGCCTGTCGGTAGCCGACGCAGCGCATGGCGGGCATATCGGCGGTCAGCTCGGGATATTTTTGGCGCAGGGCGCGCATTTCGTCGATGAAGCCTTGTTCCAGCATTTGCGTGAAACGGCGGGCGATGTTTTCGTGCAGCAAGGCGCGGTTTTCGGGAATCAGGGCGGTGGTGCAGAGGTCGAGCGGCGGGGTGTAGTCGGCTTTTTCGGCAAAATGCGCGCTTAAGGGCTTGCCGGTCAGGCGGTACACTTCCAAAGCGCGTTCGATACGTTGGCTGTCGTTCGGTTTCAGACGACCTGCGGTTTCAGGGTCTATGGTCTGCAGGCTTTGATACAGATGCGCCAAGCCGTATTGTTGTTTTTCTTCCTGCAACCGGGCGCGCACAGCGACATCGGCTTCGGGCAGGTCGTTCAAGCCTTCGGTCAGCGCGTGGAAATACATCATCGTGCCGCCGACAATCAAAGGCAGCCTGCCGCGCGCGCGGATTTCCTCCGCCAGCCGCACGCAGTCGCCGACAAACTCCGCCGCGCTGTAAGACTCCGTCGGCGGGATGATGTCGATAAGGTGGTGCGGCACGGCTTCAAGCTCGGCAGCCGTCGGCTTTGCCGTGCCGATATCCATATCACGGTACACCAGCGCGGAATCGAGGCTGATGATTTCGACCGGCAGGGCTTCGGCGATTTTCAAGGCAAGGGCGGTTTTCCCGCCGGCAGTCGGGCCGAGGATGGCAAAGGCTTTTGGGGTGTTCATATCAAAAGGAGCATGGGGAAACGGACGGATTATAGCAAAAGGTCGTCTGAAATCATTGCTTCATTCATGATAAATATCTGTATCGACACCCGATTTCCCTCAATTTTTCTCAAACTGCAACAGGATCGAAATATCGGCCTGCCCTAGTTTCTTTAATCTAAAGCAGGTAAAATGGCAGCCGTTGCCTGATGCGGGCGAACACCCGCACCATCCGACGAACACTACCAAAATACAATCATATATAAATAATTTAGGAGCACTAAAATGGAACATAAGCTGCCACAACTGCCTTATGAACTGGACGCATTGTCCCCACATCTGAGCAAAGAGACTTTGGAGTTCCACTACGGCAAACACCATCAAACCTACATCACCAATCTGAACAATCAAATCAAAGGTACCGAATTTGAAAACCTGCCTTTGGAAGAGATTGTGAAAAAATCTTCAGGCGGCGTGTTCAACAACGCAGCCCAAACTTGGAACCACACCTTCTACTGGCTGGGTTTCACGCCTAAAGGTCAAGGCAAACCTTCCGGCGAACTGGCCGCCGCCATCGACGCCAAATGGGGCAGCTTCGAAAAATTCCAAGAAGCATTCTCCGCTTGCGCGGCAGGCACTTTCGGTTCCGGTTGGGCATGGCTGGTGAAAACCCCTGCCGGCGAATTGGATTTGGTTTCCACTTCCAACGCGGCAACTCCGCTGACCACTGAAAACACTCCGCTGCTGACCTGCGACGTATGGGAACACGCCTACTACATCGACTACCGCAACAGCCGTCCCAACTACCTGAAAGGTTTCTGGGAAATCGTCAACTGGGACGAAGTCGCCAAACGCTTTGCTGCTTAAGTTGAACGTTTAAAATAAAAGGTCGTCTGAAATCAATTTTCAGACGACCTTTTTGTTAGGCAACGCGGTATCAAGGTTTCTTCATATAGTGGATTAATTTTAAACCAGTACGGCATTGCCTCGCCTTGTCCTGATTTAAATTTAATCCACTATAGGCGCTATTGATTTGACTTTAGCATCAGCCTCTTTTCGCTGGACGGCTTGGTTTCGAGCCGAAAGAATCGTTGGCTTTACGTTTGCCTTTGAAGCCTTCGCCGCCTTTCTTAAATCCTTCTTTTTTGAAACCTTCGCCGCGCGATTTGCCGCCGAAGCCTTCTTTACCCGGTTTCTTATCGCCGCGCCAGCCGCCGGATTTTCTATCGCCCCAGCCGCCTTTGCCTTTCGGCTTGCCGCCTGCGGATTTGCGCTTGCGGGTCGGTTCCATGCCTTCGACGGTCACTTCGGTCAGCTTACGGTCGATATATTTTTCGATTTTGTGCACTTTGACGTATTCGTTCACTTCGGCGAAGGTAATCGCAATACCCGTGCGCCCTGCCCGTCCGGTACGGCCGATGCGGTGAACGTAGTCTTCCGCCTGTTTCGGCAGGTCGTAGTTGATGACGTGGGTAATGGTCGGCACGTCGATACCGCGTGCGGCAACGTCGGTGGCAACCAAAATTTTGCAGCGGCCTTTGCGCAAATCCATCAGCGTGCGGTTGCGCCAGCCCTGCGGCATGTCGCCGTGCAGGCAGTTGGCGGCGAAACCTTTTTCGTACAAATCGTCGGCGATGACCTCGGTCATGGCTTTGGTGGACGTGAAAATCACGCATTGGTCGATATTGGCGTCGCGCAGGATGTAGTCGAGCAGGCGGTTTTTGTGGCGCATATCGTCGCAGTACAGCAGCTGCTCTTCGATTTTGCCCTGGTCGTCCACGCGCTCGACTTCGATGATTTCAGGGTTTTTCGTCAGTTTGCGCGCCAGCTTACCGACCGCGCCGTCCCAAGTGGCGGAGAACAATAAAGTCTGACGGTCGGTCGGGGTAGCTTCGACGATGGTTTCGATGTCGTCGATAAAGCCCATGTCCAGCATACGGTCAGCTTCGTCCAAAATCAGCACTTCCAAGCGGGCGAAGTCGACTTTGCCGCTTTGCATCAAGTCCATCAGACGACCCGGCGTGGCGACAATCAGGTCAACCGGTTTGCTCAGGGCGCGGGTTTGGTAGCCGAAAGATGCGCCGCCGACGATGCTGACGGTGCGGAACCAGCGCATATTTTTAGCATACGCCAGCGCGTTTTTCTCAACTTGCGCCGCCAATTCGCGGGTCGGCGTCAACACCAACGCGCGCGGGCCTTTGCCCGGTTTTTCGCTGCGTTTGGTCAGCCGCTGCAACGTCGGCAGCAGGAAGGCGGCGGTTTTGCCGGAGCCGGTTTGTGCCGAAGCCATGATGTCGCGGCCTTCCAAAGCAAACGGAATGGCTTGCGCCTGAATCGGCGTCGGGCTTTCGTAACCCTCGCTGCGCACGGCAGACAAAATGTTTTTATCAAGGTTCAAATCGGCAAATTTAATAGACATGGCTATCCTAAAAAGACAACAACGCGCACGTCTGAACGGTTTTCAGACGACCTGAAGCAAAGGAAAGTAACGATACGGGAAATGTGAAGTTACAGGGTTGTCGCAAGCATCTTGCTTGTGGTTAACATCGACGACAACCTGCACAGAAAGGCTTGGCAAATAAGCAAGCAATAAAAGAAACGCGCCCGAAACGGCGGTTTAGGTTGGAAGACGATGGCTTCGTATAAAAAGGCGAACGGCGGATAATATCGATTTTATGGATAACGGTCAAGCAAAAAGGCATCAAGTGCGTTAAAATCCAAACCCTTCCCAATCCTCATTCAGGCCGTCTGAAACCATGACCGACATCACCCCCTTCGCCAACCGCATGGGCAAAAACATCAAACACCTCATGAAATGGGCGAAACGCAACGGCATCGAAGCCTGGCGCATTTACGACCGCGACATCCCCCAATTCCCCTTTGCCGTCGATGTTTACGGCGACCAAATCCACCTTCAGGAATACGATACCGGCTGGCTGATGCAGCCCGAAGAATACGAAGCGTGGCTTGCCGAAGTATTGGAAGCCGTCGCCTTCGTTACCGGTTTTGCGCCCGAACAAATCCACCTCAAACGCCGCGAACGCCAAAAAGGCTTGCAGCAATACGAGAAAACCGGCAAAACCGGCGACGATTTCATCATCACTGAAAACGGTCGCAAGTTTTGGGTCAACCTCGACAAATACCTCGACACCGGCCTCTTTCTCGACCACCGCAACACGCGCAAAAAAGTCGGCGAAACCACAGCGGGCAAACGCTTCCTCAACCTGTTTTCCTACACCGGCAGCTTCACCATCTATGCCGCCACCGGCGGCGCGGCATCCAGCGAAACCGTTGATTTGTCCAACACTTATCTCGATTGGGCGAAACGCAATTTCGAACTCAACGGCATCAGCCCCGAACAACACAAAATCGTCCGCGCCGACGTGTTCCAATACCTGCAAAACGCCGCCGCCGAAGGCAAACAGTTCGACCTTATCGTCATGGATCCGCCCAGCTTCTCCAACAGCAAAAAGATGCTCGACATCCTCGACATCCAGCGCGACCACCCAAAACTCATAGCCGGTGCGATGAGCCTGCTCGCTTCAGACGGCATTTTGTACTTTTCCAACAACTTGCGCAGCTTCGTCTTGGACGATTCGGTATCGGAACAATACGCCGTCAAAGACATCTCCAAACAATCCGTTCCCGACGATTTCCGCAACAAGAAAATCCATCAGTGTTGGGAAATCAGGCACAAAGCCTGACTGTCCTCGTCGTTGGTTGAAATACCCAACGGTTTATCTGCCCAAAGGTCGTCTGAAAACTCCGTTTGGTATTTTCAGACGACCTTTTCTCATATAGGCAGGCATCACGCCACCCCTTCACGGTATAATCCGCCCCATATCACTTCACAACAAGGAACACACAAGATGGATTGGAAAGGACGCGAACAGAGTCAAAACGTAGAAGACCGACGCGGCAGCAGCGGTGGAGGCGGCGGCGGGAGGACGCCCGGCATCCTCGGCATCATCGTCGTTTTGATCGGCGCTTATTACGGCGTCGATTTGAGCGGCTTGGTCGGCACGCCTTCCATGGGTACGGGTTCAACCCAAACCTCCCAGCTCAAACCTCAAGAAGAAGCCGAGCTGAACGAACTCGCCCGCGTCGTCCTCGCCGATACGGAAAAAGCTTGGGGCAGCTATTTCAAACAACACGGACAAAATTACACCCCGACCACGCTGGTGTTATACAACGGCGGTACATCCACCGCCTGCGGCATGGGTCAATCGGCAATGGGCCCGTTTTACTGCCCGGGCGACCAAAAAGTCTATCTCGACTTAGACTTTTATAGGGATATGCAGACCAAACTCAATTCCGCCAGCGATGCCGCGTTTGCCTACGTCATCGCACACGAAGTCGGACACCACGTCCAAAACCTGCTCGGTATCCTGCCTAAAGTCCACAGAATGCAGCAGCAGGTCGGCAAAAAAGAAGCCAATGCCCTTTCCGTCAAACTCGAATTGCAGGCGGACTGCTACGCGGGCATTTGGGGGCATTACGCCGTCAACAATAATATCTTCAAACCCGAAGACATCCCCAAAGCCATGCTGGCTGCCGAATCCGTCGGCGACGACCGCCTGCAGAAAGACGGGCAGGGCTATGTTGTTCCCGATAGCTTTACACACGGCTCGTCCGAACAGCGCATGGCATGGCTCAAACGCGGTTTGGACAGCGGCGACATCAATCAATGCAACACTTTCGGCAATTGATTGAAACCGCAGTAAATGGTTATTTGATATAACCCCCAAAGGTCGTCTGAAAGCCTTCAGACGACCTTTGCCTATGTTAGAATAAGCCCGTTTTCCATTCACAATCACAAAGGAAACCATCATGGCAAACATTGCCCGCGACATCTTCAAAGCCTACGACATCCGAGGCATTGTCGGCAAAACCCTGACCAACGAAGCCGCCTACCTCATCGGCAAAGCCATCGCCACCCGAGCCGCCGAAAAAGGCATTACCCGCATCGCACTCGGACGCGACGGACGCTTGAGCGGTCCCGAACTGATGGAACACATCCAGCGCGGCTTTACCGACAGCGGCATCGACGTCCTCAATGTCGGCATGGTCGCCACCCCCATGCTGTATTTCGCCGCCATCAACGAATGCGGCGGCAGCGGCGTGATGATTACCGGCAGCCACAACCCGCCCGATTACAACGGTTTCAAAATGATGCTCGGCGGCGACACCCTCGCAGGCGAAGCCATCCAAGAACTGCTCGCCCTGATCGAAGCCGACAAACTGGTTGCCTCCGACAAAAAAGGCAGCGTGACTGAAAAAGACATCTCCGGCGAATACCACAACCACATCGTCGGCCACGTCAAACTCAAACGCCCCATGAAAATCGCCATCGACGCGGGCAACGGCGTAGGCGGCGCATTCGCAGGCAAACTCTACAAAGGTTTGGGCAACGAAGTAACCGAACTTTTCTGCGAAGTGGACGGCAATTTCCCCAACCACCATCCCGACCCTTCCAAACCAAAAAACCTGCAAGATTTGATTGCCGCGCTGAAAAACAGCGATGCCGAAATCGGCTTGGCTTTTGACGGCGATGCCGACCGCTTGGGCGTCGTCACCAAAGACGGCAACATCATCTACCCCGACCGCCAGCTCATGCTGTTCGCCCAAGACGTTTTGAGCCGCAACCCCGGCGCGAAAGTCATCTTCGACGTCAAATCCACCCGCCTGCTGGCTCCGTGGATTAAAGAACACGGCGGCGAACCCGTCATGGAAAAAACCGGCCACAGCTTCATCAAGTCCGCCATGAAAAAAACCGGCGCGCTGGTTGCCGGCGAAATGAGCGGACACGTCTTCTTCAAAGAACGCTGGTTCGGCTTCGACGACGGTCTATATGCCGGCGCGCGCCTCTTGGAAATCCTGTCTGCCTTCGACAATCCGTCTGAAGTCTTGAACAGCCTGCCGCAAAGCATTTCCACGCCCGAACTCAATATCGACCTGCCCGAAGGCAGTAACGGCCATCAGGTTATCGAAGAACTCGCCGCCAAAGCCAAATTCGAAGGCGCGGCCGAAATCATCACCATCGACGGCTTGCGCGTAGAATTCCCCGACGGCTTCGGCCTGATGCGCGCCTCCAATACCACGCCGATTTTGGTATTGCGCTTCGAGGCAGATTCCGATGAAGCCATCGAGCGGATTCAAAACCAGTTTAAAGCCGTCATTGAAAGCAATCCCGCGCTGAAATGGCCGCTGTAAACAATTAACGCTTTAAAGCTCAAAAGGTCGTCTGAAAATGAGTATCCCCGCTTTCAGACGACCTTTTGTTTCGATGTTCATGCCCTTCAAACTTACTCATGGCAACACCCTATTCTTCCAAGCCAATACGCCCAAACTTCCCCATCCAAGACCTTTGACTTCCATCAAACAAAATTATCTTCTTCAAAAACGCCCGTTGTCCTTTACCCAAGAAAATAAATACGTTCACCTCCTCATCAAATACCCAAATATTGCCTATTGGATAAATACACAGCCGACACAGCAGCAAATTATTGTTCAAAACATAAAAAAATAGAGCCATTTATCTAAAAATAACCATCCAATTAACATTAAATACCAAGCATTCAAACCCACTCCAACCCATACAAAAAAATCCATGCCGTTTTCAGACGACCCCATCCCGATTAAAAGCCTATTTTCCCAAACATTTCAGGCTACTATGCACAAACAGCTTCTTACAGTATGATGGACTTTTCGATTTTGCCTTAAGCCTGCATGCGTTTCCGCAGCACAGGCGGCAGGAATCAGGCTTCCAAACAAATCCAACTTCAACTCGGAGTAAACATCATGTTGACCCAGACCCAACAGGTCGATTTGACCCTGCATCATCTCAAAGAGCGCGCCTTGGCAGAATATAGCCCCCAACAGCGTGCGACCGTCGAAGCTTCCGAAGACTGGAAACAGTTTGACAGACGTTTGAACGAGCATTTCCCCAAGCTGATGCACGAGCTGGACAACGTTTACAACGACAACGAAGCCGTCCTGCCCATGCTGGAACAACTGATTGCACAAGCATGGCAAAGCTATTCCCAACGCGACAAGTCTCTGAAAGCCATCGATGCCGCGCGTGAGAATGACCCCGATTGGATTTTGTCCAATAAACAGGTCGGCGGCGTGTGTTATGTCGATTTGTTCGCAGGCGATTTGAAAGGCTTGAAAGCCAAAATCCCTTATTTTCAAGAGCTGGGGCTAACCTATCTGCACATGATGCCCCTGTTTAAATGCCCTGAAGGCAAAAGCGACGGCGGCTATGCGGTCAGCAGCTACCGCGACGTCAATCCGGCTTTGGGTACGATAGACGACTTGCGCGATGTCATTGCCGCGCTGCACGAAGTGGGCATTTCCGCCGTCGTCGATTTCATCTTCAACCACACGTCCAACGAACACGAATGGGCGAAACGCTGCGCCTCCGGCGACCCGCTTTACGACAATTTTTACTATATTTTCCCCGACCGCTGGATGCCCGACCAATACGACCGCACCCTGCGCGAAATCTTCCCCGACCAGCATCCGGGCGGCTTCTCACAATTAGAAGACGGACGCTGGATATGGACGACATTCAATTCCTTCCAATGGGATTTGAATTACAGCAATCCTTGGGTGTTCCGCGCCATGGCGGGCGAAATGATGTTCCTTGCCAATTTGGGCGTTGACATCCTGCGTATGGACGCCGTTGCCTTTATTTGGAAACAAATGGGTACGGATTGCGAAAACCTGCCGCAAGCCCATGCCTTAATCCGCGCATTCAACGCCGTCATGCGCATCGCCGCACCTGCCGTGTTCTTCAAATCCGAAGCCATCGTCCACCCCGACCAAGTCGTACAATACATCGCACAAGACGAATGCCAAATCGGTTACAACCCGCTGCAAATGGCATTGTTGTGGAACACCCTCGCCACCCGCGAAGTCAACCTGCTCCACCAAGCCCTCTCCTACCGCCATAACCTGCCCGACCATACCGCATGGGTCAACTATGTGCGCAGCCATGACGACATCGGCTGGACGTTTGCCGACGAAGACGCATCGCAATTCGGCATCCACGGCTACGACCACCGCCAATTCCTCAACCGCTTCTTCGTCAACCATTTCGACGGCAGCTTCGCGCGCGGTGTCCCCTTCCAATACAACCCCAACACCGGCGACTGCCGCGTCAGCGGTACTGCCGCCGCTCTCGCCGGTTTGGCGCAACACGACCCCCACGCCGTTGACCGCATCAAACTCTTGTACAGCATCGCCCTGAGTACCGGCGGTCTGCCGCTGATTTATCTCGGCGACGAAGTCGGCACGTTGAATGACGACGACTGGTCAAGCGACAGCAATAAGAGCGACGACAGCCGCTGGGCGCACCGTCCGCGTTACAACGCCGAGTTGTACGAACAACGCCACGACGCATCCACCGCAGCAGGACAAATCTATCAAGGTCTGCGCCACATGATAGACATACGCCAAAACAACCCGCGTTTGAACGGCGGCCGTCTGGTTACTTTCAACACCAACAACAAACACATCATCGGCTACATCCGTAACAACGCGCTGTTGGCGTTCGGCAACTTCAGCGAACACGCTCAAACCATCAGCGCACACACCCTGCAAGCCATGCCCGCCCGCGCCAAAGACCTCATCAGCGGCGAAACCGTGGCACTGAATCAGGATTTGGTGCTGCGCCCCTACCAAGTGATGTGGCTCGAAATCGCCTGATGATTGAGGCAGCTTAAAGACGCAAAGGTCGTCTGAAAACCGGTATTTCCCGTTTTCAGACGACCTTTTTGACAAAATATAGTGGATTAAATTTAAACCAGTACAGCGTTACCTCGTCTTAGCTCAAAGAGAACGATTCTCTAAGGTGCTGAAGCACCAAGTGAATCGGTTTCTGTACTGTCTGTACTGTCTTGCGGTTTCATCGCCTTGTCCTGATTTAGTTAAGCCACTATACATGAACGCAAGCTCATTCCCTGATTCCCAATCCAACAATCAAATCTCTAAAAAAGCGTCATTCAACAGCCATTCGGTTCGCATCCCAAAGCCTGAAAGAGCAAGCCGCCTTTCAGACGACCTACTGCCAAATCAGTTACAATTCATCCCTATGAACACGACCGAATCAAACGTTTCGGAAACGCCGCCCGTCCGCCCGTCCCGCTGGCTGCCCCTGCTTTTGGCGATTGCGATTTTTATGCAGATGCTGGACGCGACGATTCTGAACACCGCCCTGCCCGAAATCGCCAAAGATTTCCAAGTATCGCCGCTCAATATGCAGCTGGCGGCGATTTCCTATACGCTGACCGTCGCCCTACTGATTCCCTTAAGCGGCTATTTAGTGGACAGGTTCGGCACTAAAAACGTATTTTTCGGCTCGGTCGGCATTTTCATGCTTGGATCGGCATTGTGTGCAGCGGCAACCAATCTGCCCATGCTGGTGATGGCGCGGGTGATTCAGGGCATAGGCGGGTCGATGTTGGTGCCCGTACCGCGCCTGACGATTTTGCGCGTGTACGACAAATCCCAACTCTTAAACGCCATCAATTATGCCGTAATGCCCGCTCTAATCGGCCCGATATTCGGTCCTTTGGTCGGCGGCTATTTGGTGGAATACGCATCTTGGCATTGGATTTTCCTGCTAAACTTGCCCATAGGGCTGCTCGGCGTCTTGCTGGGCTGGCGGATTATGCCCGATGTCAAAGGCGAGAATACCGCGCTGGACTTGAGCGGCTACCTGACTTTCGCTTCGGCGGCATGTCTCTTAATGTTGGCAGTGGAAATGGTGTCCCACTCCGGCGCGGTTTGGTTTTCGCTCTTACTCGCCATCGGCGGCACGGCATTCGCCCTGCTCTACTACCGCCACATGAAAACCGCCGCCAACCCGATTTATGCGGCGGATTTGTTCCAAGTCCGCACCTTCCGGCTGGGGTTGACAGGTAATCTGTTCAGCCGGCTCGGCATCAGTTCTATCCCTTTTTTGCTGCCGCTACTGTTTCAAGTCGCGTTCGGCTTTGCCGCCAGCGTATCCGGCTGGCTGGTCGCGCCCGTCGCTTTCGCCTCGCTTGTTGTTAAACCGCTCATCAAGCCCCTGATGTCGCGCTTCGGCTACCGCAGCGTGTTGATTTGGAACACGCGCCTCCTCGCGATATTGATTATGCTGCTAGCCCTACCCGATGCGGACACGTCCTTAAGCATATGGATTGTCCTGCTGCTCCTCATCGGCACTTGCAACTCCATCCAATTCTCCGCCATGAACACCCTGACCATCGCCGACCTGCGCGCGCACCAAACCGGCAGCGGCAACAGCCTGATGGCAGTCAACCAACAACTCGCCATCAGTCTCGGCATTGCGCTCGGCGCACTTATCCTGCAAAACTGGTCGCAAAGCAGCTTCACCGCAGGCAACCTCCACCTTTCATTCCGCCTTACCCTCCTTTCCATCGGCTTGATTACACTCATCTCCAGCATCATATTCAGCCGCCTGCACATTTCCGACGGACGCAACCTAACGACTTCAAAAAAATAGGTTAAAATGCGAACCGTATAAACATCGAACTTCTTTTCAGACGACCCTTTTAAATATAATGGATTAACAAAAATCAGGACAAGGCGACGAAGC
>NZ_KV800956.1:16505-19114 GCF_001810355.1 Neisseria sp. HMSC074B07
CCGTACTGGTTTAAAGTTAATCCAATATAAAAATACCGTTTCAGCGAAAAAGGTCGTCTGAAATGCCCTCAAGAATGAAAAAAATCCATCTCATCCTTATGCTTCCGGTTTTTCTGACAGGTTGCGCCGGCCTGCCCTCACTGGACGAGCGCCCTGAAAGCCACTACCTCGACATCCGTTCTGCCCCACGCATGGATGCCCTGCTCAATACCGCCTCTAGCAAAACCGGCGGCGACATTTCCAATGTCTATCTGCTCAACGACGCACAAGAAGCCTTCGTCGCCCGCGCCGCTCTGATTGAAGCCGCCGACCACACCCTAGACCTCCAATACTACATCTGGCACAACGACATCTCCGGCAAGCTCATGTTCAACCTGATCCACCGTGCCGCCGAACGCGGCGTGCGCGTGCGCCTGCTGCTGGACGACAACAACACCAACGGGCTGGACAACGTCCTGCTCGCTCTCGACAGCCATCCCAATATCGAAATCCGCTTGTTTAACCCCTTCGTCCGCCGCAAATGGCGCGCGCTCGGCTATTTGACCGACTTCCCGCGTCTCAACCGCCGGATGCACAACAAATCCTTCACCGCAGACAACCGCGCCACCATCCTCGGCGGGCGTAACATCGGCGACGAATATTTCAAAGTCGGTGAAGACACCATCTTTGCTGACCTCGACATTCTTGCCACCGGCCGCGTCGTACCCGAAGTTTCCCAAGATTTCGACCGCTATTGGGCAAGCCATTCCTCCTACACTGCCGCCAGCATCATCAAAAAAGGCGATATAGAAAAAGGCTTCCAAGAGCTGGGTTACAACGACAAAGACAAAAACGAAACCCTCAGCCGTTACCGCAGCAACATCGAAAATTCCGAACTCTACAAAAAAATGCAGAGCAACAGCATAGACTGGCAAAGCGTCCGCACCCGCCTGATCAGCGACGATCCTGCCAAAGGGCTGGACCGCGACCGCCACAAACCGCCCATTTTTGACCGCATGCAGGACGCCCTGAAAACGCCCGAAAAAAGCGTTTATCTCGTTTCGCCCTATTTCGTTCCCACCAAATCAGGCGTGCGCGCGCTTGACCAACTCGTCAAAGACGGCGTGGACGTCACCGTCCTGACCAACTCGCTCCAAGCAACCGATGTCGCTGCCGTCCATTCGGGCTACGTCAAATACCGCAAACCCCTGCTCAAAGCCGGTGTCAAACTCTACGAGCTGCAACCCAACCACGCCGTCCCCACCACCAAAGACCGCGGCTTGACCGGTAGCTCCGCCACCAGCCTGCACGCCAAGACCTTCATCGTGGACGAAAAACGCGTCTTCATCGGCTCATTCAATCTCGACCCGCGCTCCGCCAGACTCAACACCGAAATGGGCGTCGTTCTTGAAAGTCCCCAAATTGCAGGCGAAATGCAGCGCACCCTCGTCAATACCACCCCGAAATACGCCTATCAGGTTACCCTCGACAAATACAACAAACTGCACTGGTACGACCCCACCACCCAAAAAACCTACTCCACCGAGCCGGAAGCCAAATTCTGGAAACGCGTTACCTCCAAAATCCTCTCCATCCTGCCGATAGAAGGATTGCTGTAAAACCCGAACAAAAGGTCGTCTGAAAACCCGGATTGGCATTTTCAGACGACCTCAAAACAAAAAACAAACTGAACAAACATCAACCCGACACAATATCAAGTTACCACACAAAGCTACGGACTCATTTTCAACCCGCAATACATTAGCCTGCCGATAAAATCGAACATTATCAAAAACAAACCAGTCCGTTCACCCATCTGCGCCAAACCGTATTTTTCGTCTTTCTCGCCCTTCCGTTCTTTACGCCCATATTCGTAGAAACAGAAAAACCTTTTTCAGACGACCTCATGCAGACCTCGTCTGAAACGCCCCAAAAAGGAATCCCATGAAACCGATTATCCGTACCGCCCTAACTGCCGCCATCATCCTACCCCTCGCCTCCTGCGGTCTTTTCTCCGGCAAACATCATCCGAAAACCAAAACCCACACCACCGCCCGAACCGTTCAACCCGTCCGCATTAGCAACATCGACCGCACTCAAGGTTCTCAAGAACTTATGCTCCACAGCATGGGACTAGTCGGCACACCTTACAGATGGGGCGGCAGCAGCACTGCCACCGGCTTCGATTGCAGCGGCATGATTCAATTCGTCTATAAAAACGCCCTCGGCGTCAGTCTCCCGCGAACCGCCCGCGACATGGCGGCAGCCAGCCGCAAAATCCCCGACAACCAACTAAAAGCCGGTGACCTCGTCTTTTTCAACACCGGCGGTTCATCCCAATATTCCCACGTCGGCCTCTACATCGGCAACGGCGAATTTATCCACGCCCCAAGCAGCGGCAAAACCATCAAAACCGAAAAACTCTCCAGCCAGTATTACGCCAAACATTATCTCGGCGCGCATACTTTCTTTACGGAATAAGGCATACAGCGGGATTCTTTATCCATAAGACAAGGCGGCAAAGCAAACCAAAGCCGTTAACGTAATATCAATTCCAATGCAACAAATCAAAAAGGTCGTCTGAAAACCTGTCTTTCAAGTTTGAACTGCACCCCAAAAGTTGGACATCC
>NZ_KV800957.1:0-398 GCF_001810355.1 Neisseria sp. HMSC074B07
AAAACCAAAACCAAAACCGAAACCAACAACCCCAAAGGTATCGCCCATACTATCGAATACCTTAAAAAACACAACGTCGCCCTCGTCGTCATGGAAAGCACCGGCGGTCTCGAAATTCCCGCCGCCAAAGCCATCCACCGCGCAGGCATAGCCGTGATCATCGCCAACCCGCGTCAGACGCATCAGTTTGCCCAATCGCAGTCGCTGACCAAAACCGATGCCAAAGATGCCCAAATGCTCGCCTTCTTCGCACAGATGATGACGCAGAAAGAAGATTGGCAAACCATGCTCTACCAACCGCCCACCGAAGCGGAGGAAGTGTTGGAAGCATTGGTCAACCGCCGCAACCAGCTGGTGGATATGCGGACTGCCGAGAAAAACCGTCTGCATCAGGTTCA
>NZ_KV800958.1:0-316 GCF_001810355.1 Neisseria sp. HMSC074B07
AACCCGCATCGGCGATTGGGAGGCCGACACCATCATCGGCAAAGATCAGAAAAGCGCATTATTGACCCTAGTCGAACGTGTTACCCGCTACACCATCATCTGTAAATTGGATAACTTAAAGGCCGAAGATACTGCCCGGGCAGTCATTAGGGTATTAAGGACATATAAAGCCAGAGTCCACACCATCACCATGGATAACGGCAAAGAGTTCTACCAACACACCAAAATAGCCAAAGCATTAAAGGCGGAAACCTATTTTTGCCGCCCTTACCATTCGTGGGAAAAAGGGCTGAATGAGAACACCAACGGACTCATC
>NZ_KV800958.1:416-12009 GCF_001810355.1 Neisseria sp. HMSC074B07
GTGTTGCACTTGAAATCCGAATCCAAGGACCTTTGGCTTTATCGGAATGAGATGGGCAACTTACTGGATGCTGCTGCCGATGCGGCTGTAATCGCCGAAATTCATCCACACGAAGAAGGCTTTTCCGACGATAAGTTTGTCGTCTACAAAGCCCCAGTAGCGGGAGTCGGCACTATTGTCGCGGTTGTCGCCCATTGCGAAGTAACGGCCTTCGGGCACTTTGCAGGTAAAGCCGCTGCCGTCTTCGGCGTATTGGCAGTGTTCCAAACCGCTTTGTTCGACGGAATAACCGTTTTCAGGCATGATTTTCATGCGGTAGTTGTCGAGCGAGGGAATGAAGACGGAGGGTTGTCCGGGCTCTTTCAGGATGTTGAAGGTTTTGCCGTTGAGGGTCGTCTGAAAAAGTTCGGGGTTGTGGATTGCGGACGGCTCGGTATCGTCAGGGTAGGAGTAGGTGCCGTTCGGTTGGTCGGGGGCAACTTGTCCGTTGACGGTCAGGACTTTGTCGCGGTATTCGACGGTATCGCCCGGCAGTCCGACGATGCGCTTGATGTAGTTCATTTCAGGCTGGACGGGATAGTTGAACACGACGACGTCGCCGCGCTCGATTTGTCCGGTCGGAATCAGGACGTTGTTGATGATCGGGGTTCTGATGCCGTAGGCGAATTTGTTCACAAGGATGAAGTCGCCTTTAACCAAGCCCGGGCGCATGGAGCTGGATGGGATTTGGAATGGTTCGGCGATGAAGGTGCGCAGGATGAATACGACGAGGATGATCGGAAAAAAGCCGCTCATGTAGTCGGTAAAGTGGGCTTTGTCCTGGTGCGACGGAACTTTTTTCAGACGACCCTTGTGAATGGCCCAAACGATGCCGGTGAATACGACAAATATCAGCAATACGGCGGTAAAACTCATGTAAAAAGACAGGATGCCGAAAACGCCGATCATGCACAAAAGATACGCCCATTGCAGGCCGGAGCTCCATTCTCCGTTTTCCTGACGTTCTTTGCTGCTTATGAAATAGAGGAAAATGCCGATAACGATGGCGGCAATCGCGCCGTAGATTAAATTTGTGCTCATTATTTGTCGCTCACTTGCAGAATCGCCAAGAACGCGCTTTGCGGAATTTCCACGTTGCCCACTTGTTTCATGCGGCGTTTGCCTGCTTTTTGTTTTTCGAGAAGTTTTTTCTTACGGGTAATATCGCCGCCGTAACATTTCGCCAAGACGTTTTTACGCAGGGCTTTGACGTTTTCGCGGGCGATAATCTGGCTGCCGATGGCGGCTTGGACCGCGATGTCGAACATTTGGCGCGGAATCAGCTCGCGCATTTTCGCGGCCAGTTCGCGGCCTCGGTGAACGGCGCTTTGACGGTGCACAATCAGGCTCAAGGCATCGACTTTTTCGCCGTTGACCATGATGTCGAGCTTAATCAAATCAGACGGTTGGAACTCTTTGAAATGGTAGTCCAGCGAGGCATAGCCGCGCGAAGTGGATTTGAGTTTGTCGAAAAAATCCATTACAACTTCGTTCATGGGCAAATCGTAAGTCAGCATGACTTGACGACCCATGTACTGCATATTGACCTGCACGCCGCGCTTTTGGTTACACAAAGTCATGACGTTGCCGACGTATTCCTGTGGCACGAGGATGGTCGCGGTAATAATCGGCTCGAGAATGGTTTCGATGCTGCCGATGTCGGGCAGTTTGGACGGATTTTCGACTTCGATTTTTTCGCCGCTTTTCAACACGACTTCGTAAACCACCGTCGGCGCGGTGGTAATCAAATCCATGTCGAACTCGCGCTCCAAGCGTTCCTGCACGATTTCCAAGTGCAGCAGACCCAAGAAACCGCAGCGGAAGCCGAATCCCAATGCTTGAGAAACTTCAGGCTCGAATTTCAATGAAGCATCGTTAAGTTGCAATTTTTCCAAAGCATCACGCAAGGCTTCGTAGTCGTGGCTTTCCACGGGGTAGAGACCTGCAAATACTTGGCTTTGCACCTCTTGGAAACCAGGCAGCGGCTCAGAGGCGGGGTTGGCAACCAAAGTAACCGTGTCGCCGACTTTTGCCTGTCCCAATTCTTTCACACCGGTAATCAAAAAGCCCACTTCGCCGGCTTTGAGTTCTTGTTTTTGAACCGATTTAGGTGTGAATACGCCCAGCTGCTCAACCTGCGTTTCCGCCTTGGTGCTCATAAAGCGCACTTTGTCTTTCAGCTTGATGGTGCCGTTTTTCACACGGATCAACATGACCACGCCGACGTAGTTATCAAACCACGAATCGACGATAACGGCTTGCAGCGGCGCGTTTTCGTCGCCGGTCGGCGCGGGGATTTTGGCAACGATTTCTTCCAAAACGTCTTCCACGCCGATGCCGCTTTTGGCTGAACATTGCACCGCGCCGACGGCATCGATGCCGATGATGTCTTCGATTTCCTGTTCCACGCGTTCGGGGTCGGCGGCGGGCAGGTCGATTTTGTTCAAAACAGGCACGACTTCCACGCCCAAATCAATCGCGGTATAGCAGTTCGCCACGGTTTGCGCTTCCACGCCTTGAGACGCGTCAACAACCAAAAGCGCGCCTTCACAGGCGGACAAGGAGCGGGAGACTTCGTAAGAGAAGTCGACGTGTCCCGGCGTGTCAATCAGGTTGAGTTGATACACCTGCCCGTCACGTGCTTTGTAGTTGAGCGCGGCGGTTTGCGCTTTGATGGTGATGCCGCGCTCTTTTTCGATGTCCATGGAATCGAGCACCTGCGTACTCATTTCGCGTAAATCCAAGCCGCCGCAGCATTGGATGAAGCGGTCGGCAAGCGTCGATTTGCCGTGGTCGATGTGGGCAATGATGGAGAAGTTTCGGATATTTTTCATATTGTTATTTTGAAAGATAAGCAGTGATTCTGAAAAGGTCGTCTGAAAATCAAATAGACCGTTCAGACGACCTTCAGGCAAAGTGAAATAGCCTGACATTCTAGCGGAAATTTACTGTTTCCGCATGATTTTATGCGTGTTTTACAGCGACGCGACAATCTTTTCCACCATTTTCGCCGAGCTTGCCGCCGCCGTTTTCAAAAACTCTTCAAAGCTGATGTCCGCTTTTTCGTCCGCCGAATCGGACATCGCGCGGATCACGACGAAAGGCGTGTTCAACTGGTGGCAGGCTTGCGCAATCGCTGCTGCTTCCATTTCCACCGCTTTGACTTCGGGGAAATGGCTGCGGATTTCCGCCACGCCTTCGCTGCTGTGGACAAAGCGGTCGCCGCTGACAATCAAGCCTTGCGCTACCGCCGCGCCTTCAAACACTTCCGCCGCCTGTTTTGCCTTGCCGACCAAGAGGTCGTCTGAAACGAATACGGCAGGCAGTTGCGGCACTTGTCCCCAAACATAGCCGAACGCCGTTACATCGACGTCGTGATGCGCGATTTCCGTGCCGACCACTATGTCGCCGACTTTCAAACCCTTGCCCAAACCGCCCGCGCTGCCGGTATTGATGACGCAGTCCGGCGCGAATTGATGGATGACCCAAGCCGTTGAAACCGCAGCGTTGACCTTGCCGATGCCGCTCAATACCAACACCATGCGTTTGCCCGCCATTTCGCCTTCGTAGGCGGTAAATTTACCGAAAGACACGCTTTTGACATCATCCATTGCTTCGCGCAAAAGCTCGATTTCCTGCTCCATCGCGCCGATGACCGCTACTGTTTGTACAGACATTTTTTACCTTTCCATGAAATTGTGGGCGGTATTATAACAGCAGCGGCGGCATTCCATACCCGTATTGAATCTGCCATATTGCCCGCCTGTCCTATTATTCGATACGGTAATCCTGCCATTTTTATGTATCATGATTTATTTGATATAATCCATTTTAATAAAATAACCACCGAAATTATCAAATATCATGATGACCAATCCTCCCAGCGCAAAAGACGAATTGTTCACTTGGCTGCGCCATATGAACAAATACAAAGGCTCCGACCTCTTTATTACGACCAATTTCCCGCCTGCGATGAAAGTGGACGGCAAAATCACGCCGATTACCGACGAGCCGCTGACCTCCGAAAAATGTATGGAAATCGCTTTTTCGATTATGTCCACCAAACAAATTGAAGAGTTTTCCTCCACCAACGAATGCAACTTCGCCATCAGTCTGCCCGACACCAGCCGCTTCCGTGTCAATGCCATGGTGCAGCGTGGTGCAACGGCGTTGGTGTTCCGCTCCATTACCAGTAAAATCCCTAATTTCGACAGCCTTAATCTGCCGCCCGTCTTGAAAGACGTGGTGATGAAAAAACGCGGCCTCGTGATTTTTGTCGGCGGTACCGGCTCGGGCAAATCGACCTCGCTCGCTGCGATGGTTGACCACCGCAACGAAAATTGCCAAGACCACATCATCACCATCGAAGACCCGATTGAGTTCGTCCATCAACACAAAAAAAGCATCATTACCCAGCGCGAAGTCGGCGTGGATACCGAAAACTGGTTTGCCGCGCTGAAAAACACCCTGCGTCAGGCGCCGGACGTCATCCTCATCGGCGAGATTCGCGACCGCGAAACCATGGACTATGCCTTGGCGTTCGCCGAAACAGGCCACCTCTGTCTCGCCACACTGCACGCCAACAACTCCAACCAGGCGCTCGACCGCATCATCAACTTCTTCCCCGAAGAGCGCCGCACCCAGCTTTTGACCGATTTGTCGCTCAACCTGCAAGCCTTCATCTCGCAACGCCTGATTCCCCGCGAAGGCGGCAAGGGGCGCGTAGCCGCAGTGGAAATCCTGCTCAATTCGCCGATTATTTCCGAAATGATTCAAAAAGGCGAAATCCACGGCATCAAAGAAATGATGAAAAAATCTACCGCCATGGGTATGCAAACCTTCGACCAAGCGCTCTACGAGCTGTACGAACGCGGCGACATCAGCTTCCAAGATGCCATTAAAAACGCCGACTCCGCCCACGACCTGCGTTTGGACATCCAACTGCGCAGCCGCCGCGCCCAAAACGCCGGCCCGGACTTGGAACTGATTTAAAAGTTGTCGGAAATGAGCAAAGGTCGTCTGAAAATCACTTTTCAGACGACCTTTTTGGTCTGTGCCGATTAGGCATACCAATAACGTTCAAGTCATTTCTGTTAAACTGTTTTGTAAATATAGTGGATTAAATTTAAATCAGGACAAGGCCACGAAGCCGCACAGTACAGAGATAGTCCGGCAAGGCAACGCCGTCCTGGTTTAAAGTTAATCCACTATACCATACGGCTCCATGGTTTAGCCGCACTCAAATCACTACCTACAAAAGAAATCCTATGAAAATTACACCCGTCCAAGCCCTAAACGACAACTACATTTGGATGATTCAAGACGGCAACCACGCCGCCTGCGTCGATCCGTCCGATGCCACGCCCGTTTTGATATTCCTCGTCCGCAACCGCCTGATGCTGGCGCAAACGTGGGTTACCCATCTGCATCACGACCACATTGGCGGAGTTCAATCCCTCAAAAACGGCTTTATGGAATCGCCCGTGTACGGTGAGACGGATATCGATGTGGCAACGCATACGGTGACGGCAGGTACGCAGTTTCCTTTCGGCGACGGGCTGGTTACCGTGTGGGCGACGCCCGGCCATACCGACCGCCACGTCAGCTATCTTTTGGAAAACGCCGAAGGTCTGCACGTTTTCTGCGGCGATACCTTATTCTCCGCCGGCTGCGGCAGGGTGTTTACGGGAACGATAGAGGAGTTGTACGACAGTTTCCAAAGGTTCAATCAGCTGCCCGAAGAAACGCTGTTTTATCCTGCGCATGAATACACCGCCGCCAATCTGCGTTTCGCCGAATTTATCGAACCGGAGAATCCCGATATTCAAGCGGCTTTAGGCGCGACGGAACATACGCCGACCCTGCCCGTAACCCTTGCGCATGAGCGCAAAATCAATCCGTTTTTGCGGGTCGATTTGTCCCATGTCCGCGAACGGGTTGAGGAATTGACTGGGAAGCGATTGAACAGCGGTTTGGAAGTGTTCGCCGCGCTGCGGGAATTGAAAAACCGGTTTTGATTTTGAGTAAAAGCAGGCTTCCTGCGAAAAGTATTTTCGCACCAAGAGCTTCGTCTGGACGATTCGTTCAAATGTCCAATATTTAGGGATTTTTATCTTAGGTTAGTCGGATTGATGCTTGTCCATTAATAAGATAATTAATTGGGCGGGCGCATCGGATATTTAAAAAATGCGTCTTTAAGCCTATAATTATAAGCATTAGCCATATTTTAAGGTCGTCTGAAAACGTAAATATCCATTTTCAGACGACCTTCATTAACAGAAAGAACAAATCATGCGTCCATTAAATGCCCGAATCCGCTTGGACAATCTGCGCCACAATTATCAAACCCTGAAACAGATTCACGGCGGCAAGATGCTCGCCGTCATCAAAGCGGACGCTTACGGACACGGCGCGGTACGGTGCGCCCACGCATTGTCCGACCTTGCCGACGGGTTTGCCGTTGCCACCGTGGACGAAGCCGTCGAATTGCGTGAGAGCGGCATTACCAATCCCATCGTATTGCTCGAAGGCGTGTTTGAAGCGTCGGAATACGCTACCGTCGATAAATACAATTTGTGGCCGGGCGTCGGCAGCCAATGGCAACTCGAAGCTTTAATCGCCCATCATTGGCAGCACCCCGTCAAAGTCTGGCTCAAAATGGATTCCGGTATGCACCGTGCCGGCTTCTTCCCGAACAATTACACTTCCGCCTACACCGCCCTGAAACAATGCAAACACGTTGACGGCATCGTCAAATTCAGCCATTTCGCCTGCGCCGACGACCCCGACAACGGCATGACCGAAATGCAGCTCGAAGCCTTTGATTTAGCGTGTGAAGGTTTGGAAGGCGAAGAAAGCCTCGCCAACTCCGCTGCCATTCTGAATGTCCCCGAAGCGCGCCGCGACTGGGGTCGTGCCGGACTGGCGCTTTACGGCATTTCTCCGTTCGGCGGCGTGGACGAACGCCTGAAACCCGTCATGCGCCTGACTTCCCGCGTATTCGGCGAACGCGTCCTGCAACCTCATTCTCCTATCGGCTACGGCGCAACGTTTTACACCAGCAAATCCACCCGTGTCGGCCTGATTGCCTGCGGCTACGCCGACGGTTATCCGCGCCGCGCCTCGACCAATTCGCCTGTTGCCGTCGAAGGCAAACGCAGCCGAATTATCGGCAGGGTGTCTATGGACATGATTACCGTCGAACTCGATGCTTCCCAAGAAGGTTTGGGTGCCGAAGTCGAATTGTGGGGCGATGTCGTCAACATCAACGAAGTCGCCGAAGCTGCCGGTATGATTCCGTATGAAATTTTTTGCAACGTCAAACGCGCGAAGTTTACATATTCAGAATAAGACAAGATTGTTTTTGTTTAAAGGTCGTCTGAAATCATGGTATTGGGTTTCAGACGACCTTTTGGTTTTTATAGTGGATTAACTTTAAACCAGTACGGCGTTGCCTCGCCTTGGCTCAAAGAGACATTCTCTAAGGTGCTGAAGCACCAAGTGAATCGGTTTCTGTACTGTCTGTACTGTCTTGCGGTTTCATCGCCTTGTCCTGATTTAGTTAAGCCACTATAGTAGCAGGATGTCGGATACGTTTTGCTTTTAAATGGAAATGCCGCATCCCAAGAGGTCGTCTGAAAACATCACATCAAGCAAAAAACAAAAAAAGCGCGAATCGTAAGGTTCGCGCTTTTTTCAGACGGCCTCAATTATTTCTTGTCGTCTTTTACTTCTTCAAAGTCGGCATCTACCACGTCGTCGTCTTTCTTGGCGGAAGACGGTTCGGCTTGTGTGCTTTCGCCTGCTTGGGCTTCGGCTTGCGCTTGTGCGTAAACCATTTCGCCCAGTTTTTGACTGGCTGCGCCCAATGCTTCGGCTTTGGCATCGATGGCGGCTTTGTCGTCGCCTTTTACAGCTTCTTCGGCTTCTTTCAGCGCGGCTTCGATTTTTTCTTTCTCGGCTGCGTCGAGTTTGTCGCCGTAGTCGGCCAAAGATTTTTTCACGGAGTGAATCAGGGCTTCGGCTTGGTTGCGGGAAGCGACCAATTCAGTCAGTTTTTTATCTTCCTCGGCGTTGGCTTCTGCATCTTTCACCATGCGTTCGATTTCTTCTTCGCTCAAACCTGAAGAACCTTGGATGGTGATGTTGGCAGCTTTGCCTGTGCCTTTGTCTTTGGCGGAAACGTGCAGGATACCGTTGGCGTCAATGTCGAAGGTTACTTCGATTTGCGGCATGCCGCGTGGTGCGGGTGCGATGTCGCCCAAGTTGAACTGACCCAAAGATTTGTTGGCGGAAGCGCGTTCGCGTTCGCCTTGCAGTACATGGATGGTTACTGCGCTTTGGTTGTCTTCGGCGGTAGAGAACACTTGCGACGCTTTAGTCGGGATGGTGGTGTTCTTCTGAATCAGCTTGGTCATCACGCCGCCCATGGTTTCGATACCCAAGGACAGAGGGGTTACGTCCAGCAGCAATACGTCGCTGCGGCCGCCACTCAATACTTCGCCTTGAATCGCTGCGCCTACGGCAACGGCTTCGTCAGGGTTCACGTCTTTACGCGGCTCTTTGCCGAAGAAGTCTCTTACGGCTTCTTGTACTTTCGGCATACGGGACTGACCGCCGACCAAAATCACGTCGTCGATGTCGCTGGTGCTCAAGCCGGCATCTTTCAATGCGGTGCGGCAAGGCTCGATAGAGCGGGCAATCAGGTCTTCAACCAGGCTTTCGAATTTGGCGCGGGTAATTTTCATTGCCAAGTGTTTCGGGCCGGTTGCGTCCATGGTGATGTACGGCAGGTTGATTTCGGTTTGCTGGCCGCTGGACAATTCGATTTTGGCTTTTTCGGCAGCCTCTTTCAGGCGTTGCAATGCCATCACGTCTTGTTTCAAATCAATGCCTTGGTCTTTTTTGAACTCGGCGATGATGTAGTCGATGAGGCGTTGGTCGAAGTCTTCACCACCCAAGAAGGTGTCGCCGTTGGTGGCCAATACTTCGAATTGTTTGTCGCCGTCGAGGTTGGCGATTTCGATGATGGAAATATCGAAGGTACCGCCGCCCAAGTCATATACGGCTACTTTGCGGTCTTTGTTGTCGCCTTTGTCCATACCGAATGCCAAAGCGGCTGCGGTCGGCTCGTTGATGATGCGTTTTACATCCAAACCGGCGATGCGGCCTGCGTCTTTGGTGGCTTGACGTTGGCTGTCGTTGAAATAGGCCGGAACGGTAATCACGGCTTCGGTTACTTTTTCGCCCAAATAAGATTCGGCGGCTTCTTTCATTTTACGCAGGACTTCTGCGGAAACTTGCGGTGGAGACAGCTCTTTGCCTTGCGCTTTCACCCATGCGTCGCCGTTGTTGGCTTTGATGATTTCGAAAGGCATGGATTCGATGTCGCGTTGGACTTCTTTGTCTTCAAATTTATGACCGATCAAACGTTTGACAGCGTAGATGGTGTTTTTAGCGTTGGTTACGGCTTGGCGTTTGGCCGGTGCGCCGACGAGGACTTCGCCGCCGTCCAGATAAGCGACGACAGACGGCGTAGTGCGTGCGCCTTCTGCGTTTTCAATAACTTTGGTTTGACCGTTTTCAGAGATGGATACACAAGAGTTGGTTGTACCTAAGTCGATACCGATTACTTTTGCCATATTGATGTTGCTCCTAAAAAGATTTTTCTAAATTAATAATTGTGTGGAACATTTTGTTCCGTTGACCTGTAAATAAGGTTGCCCGATATTTTTTCAAGGGTTTTGTTGAAATTTTTTTTATATAAAATTCAACAAACTAGACTATTTATCCACAGGATGGTATTTTGTTTTTCAGACGACCTTGTCTTTGTTTTCCGATTGAGCATCATCGGAATGATTTTCCAAAAGCGGGATTGGAGCTTGAGGGACGAGGAAGGGTCGTCTGAAAATTTTATGCTTGATAAACTTTATCAAGCGGTGCCTTCAGGATTCTTGTTTCGCCACGACAACCATTGCGGGACGTAATACGCGGTCGGACAGGGTGTAGCCTTTTTTCATGACGCTGACGATGGTGTTCGGCTCTTGCTCGCTGACGACCGCCTGCATTGCTTGATGTTGGTGCGGGTCGAGTTTGTCGCCGGGCTGCGGGTTGATTTCTTTGATGTGTGTGGCGTCAAACGCTTTTTGCAATTCGTTCAGCGTCATTTGCACGCCCATTTTCAGCGCGTCGAAATTACCGCTTTGGTCGAGCAGCGCCATTTCGAGATAGTCTTTGACCGGCAGCATTTCGGCGGCGAATTTTTGTCCGGCAAACTTGTGCGTATCGGCGATTTCCTGCTGATGACGGCGGCGCAGGTTTTGCTCGTTTGCCAAGCCGCGCAGTTCGCTGTCTTTCAACTGTCCTTCCAACTCGGCGATACGCGCCTGCAATTCTTCGTAAGTCGGCGGTTCGGTAGCTTCGGGTTGTTCGGTTTTGGGGGCTTGGGCAGCTTCTGCGTTTGCCGCCTCTTCGGTTTCGTGTTGATATTGTTCGTGATGTTCGCTCATTTCATGCATCCTTTGGAATGGTTTGAATCGAATGCTACTTTATATAAGGTCGTTTGAAAAAACTTCAAGCACACGGAAACCATCATAAGCATATTCCGCAATGCGCTATCGCAAATCGTTGATAAAAGGTAAGATACACCGACACCATCCTATTTTCAGACGACCCCAACATGAAAAAAGACCACCTGAACACAACCGATTTCAACCTCTGGCACACCATCCGCGAAGAAACCGCAGCCGCAGCCGCAGCCGAACCGATGCTGGCGAGCTTTTTGCACCAAACTGTATTGCGCCACGATTCGCTCGATTCCGTCCTTGCCTACCACCTCTCCAGCAAACTCGGCAGCCCGATTATGGACGTGCGCGCCCTGTTTGAAATTTACCAGCAGGCATTGGGCAGCGACGCGCGCATCAGCAACTGCGTCGAAGCCGACTTGAAAGCCATTTACGAACGCGACCCCGCCTGCGACGAATATTCGCTGCCGCTTTTATATTTCAAAGGTTTCCACGCCATTCAGGCGCACCGCATCAACCACTGGCTCTATCAAAACGGCCGCAAAACGCTGGCGTATTTCCTGCAAAATCGTATGTCGGAAGTCTTCGGCGTCGATATTCACCCCGCCGCCCGTTTCGGTCATGGGCTGATGCTCGACCACGCCACCGGTTTTGTGGCGGGCGAAACCGCCGTGTTGGGCAACAATATTTCCATCCTGCACGGCGTAACGCTCGGCGGCTCGGGCAAGGAAGGAGGCGACCGCCATCCGAAAATCGGCGACGGCGTGATGATCGGCGCGAACGCTTCGATATTGGGCAACATCCGCATCGGCGACAATTCCAAAATCGGCGCAGGCAGCGTGGTCGTTGCGGACGTACCGTCGTCAATCACTGTCGTCGGCGTGCCTGCCAAACCGGTGGGGCGTTCGGTCAAAACCCCGTCGGCGGACATGGACCAGAGCTTGCAGGGAACGGCGATGGATTTTGTGATTTGAACTGAATCGCCTGATTAAGACCGCAGATATAGTGGATTAACTTTAAACCAGTACGGC
>NZ_KV800958.1:12109-21041 GCF_001810355.1 Neisseria sp. HMSC074B07
TCGCCTTGTCCTGATTTAGTTAATCCACTATATAAAAAGGTCGTCTGAAAACCTGATGGATAAGGTTTTCAGACGACCTTTTTGATGGGAAGGGATTATTTGAAGATGTAGGAATCGGGCATTTCGTCGAAGCTGACGACGCGGCCGCCTTTTTCTTTGGCAAATTTCTCTGCTTGGGCTTTGTCGGCGAAGGGGAGGGCGTCTTCCGCACCCATGCCGCCGATGAAGCCGCTTTCGATGACGTAGTAGGCTTTTTTGCCGTCTATCCATGCGGTGTCGGCATTGGGTTTGCTCCAGTCTTTGACTTTGCCCATGTCGGTAACGTAGATGACGTGGATGCCTTTAGGCTCTTCGGGCAGCTTGGTGTAGCCGAACATCTGCTTGATGGTGGAGAACCAGACGGGGCGGTCGGGTTTGCCGTTGAGGTAGATTTGGGCTTTGGGGCCGTTGTGTTCGGTCAGGTTCATGCTGCAATAGTGCCCCACGGCGCGGTCGCTGATTTGCTGAGGCTCAGGCGGCGGGGTGTCATCCTCTTTAGGGCAGGCACTCAGGAGCAGGGCGGCGAGGAGCGCAGGTAAAATCTTTTTCATATTTGTCGCTTTCCAAAAATTCTTGCTGCCAAGATAAGGGGAATAATAACCCATAATATCTGCGCGGTCAGCAATACGGGCATGGTCAGGCTGATTTGTTCGCTCAAACCTGCCATGCCTGCGTACATGGCGGTGTTTTCGTAACCGGTCAGGTTGAGCAGGCGGTAGATGTCGGTGGGGTTGAAAAGGAGGACGGTTTCAACGACGGGGGCAGTAATTGTTTGCTGGGTATCGGCGACGAGGATGCCCAAAAGCGCCATGTCGAAGATGACGACGAAAAACAGCCAAACGCCGATGGCGATACCGGCGGCGGTGCCGCGTTCTTTGACTTTCGCGCTGATGAGGTAGCCCATGGACAGGAATGCCGCGCCCAAGATGACGCTGGCGGCAATCAGCAGGGCAAAGGGTTTCCATGCGGCGATGTCGAAGCTGCCGTTGGCGAGTTGGAGCGTGATGCCCGCAATTCCGTAGCCTGCGGTGGTGGCAAGGGCGAGGATGATGAGGTGTCCGATGAATTTTCCGGCAAGGATTTGGTTGCGGGAAACGGGGTAGCTCAACAGCAGCGCCATGGTGCCGCGTTCGATTTCGCCAATGAGGGAATCGTAGGAGAGGAGCATGGCGATGAGCGGGATCAGGAAGATGGACAGGCTGGAGAGGCTGACAACGGTTACAGTCAGCGGATCGACTTTAACCGAGCCTGTCGGCGAGCTGCCGAGGAAGCCCAATGAGAGGGCGAGGGCGGCAAGCAGGACGGAGGCGGCGAGTACCCAGCGGTTGCGCAGGCTGTCGCGGACTTCTTTTCCGGTGATAATCCAAACGGGGTTCATACGTCCTCCCTTTTTAAGAATTGTGCGTACATGTCGTCGAGTGTGGGTGTGTGGATGTCGAGGTAGGCGAGGTCGGACAGGTTGCCCAGTTCGCTGAGTAATGCCATGCGTTCTTCAGCCTGACATTGCGCCTGATAGCTGAGGTCGTCTGAAAGCGGCTGCCAGCGTCCGCTTAACGGACGCGGGGCTTTGAGTCGGATGTTGACGGTGAGGGGGAGTCCGCTTTGGACGTGCAGCTCGTCCATGCTGCCGTCGGCGACTTTGACACCGTTTTTCATGACGACGATGCGGTCGGCGTGGCCGTCAAGTTCGGCGAGGGCGTGGGTGCTGAGGAGGACGGTGGCGCCGCGTCCGTTGAGTTCGCGCACGACTTCGTAAAACATTTGGCGCGAGGCGGGGTCGAGGCCTGTGGTGGGTTCGTCAAACAGCAATACTTTGGGTTCGCCCAGCAGCGCTTGGGCGAGGGCGAGGCGTTGGCGCATGCCTTTGGAGTAGGTGCCGACGCGGCGGCGGGCGGCTTGGGAAATGCCGACGCGCTCGAGGAGTTCGTGGTTTTTGGTGAGCGGCTGTTTTTTGAGTTTGGCGTAGAAATTGAGGGTTTCGATGCCGCTGAGGGAAGGGTGTAGGGCGACGGTTTCGGGCAGGTAGCCGATTTGGCTACGCAACTGTGCGCCGGCTTTGCTGCCTGTGCGCTCACCCAGCAGCATGACTTCGCCTTCGGTGGGGGTAATCAGCCCGAGTATCAATTTGATGAGCGTGGACTTGCCTGCACCGTTGTGTCCGGCAAGACCGACACTTTCGCCTGCCTTCAAGACTAAATCGACTTGGTTGACGGCTTTTTGTGCGCCGAAGCGTTTGGTTACGTTTCTCAATTCGACATGGTGTGCGCTCATGAGTGCTTCCTTGTGTGGATTGGGTTTCAGACGACGTTCGGGTCGTCTGAAAAGGGCGTTCTTTGTATGGGGTCGTCTGAAAAAGGGGAGAGGGATTTCAGACGACGTTTGTTATGGGGCGGCGTTTTCGACTGTTGCCTGCGTTGCGGGTTGCACCGTATTTGCGGCGAATGCCCGTTGGTACGGCAATGAGGGGCAAAACCTTGCTGCGGCGGGGTTTTAAGGTCGTCTGAAAACTTTTCAGACGACCTTGCGGGGGCGTGTTTGCCGGTCCCGTTTAGTTCAATGAGCCGTTTTCGGCATCGCTCCATTCGGACTGATGGGTTTTGGCTTCTTGCAACAGTTGTTCTTTCATGGCCTCGTATTTGGTGGTGGTTTTGTTGCTGCCTGCCTTCATCAGCGGTTTGCTGTCGATCACGCCGCCGGGAAGGATGGCGGGGAACTGCGATTGCGCCCATTTGACGATGCTGATGGCGGGGCTGTTCATCAGGAGGCGGGAAACGGGCGCGCGCCAGATGATTTGGTCGATGATGCCGTTGGGACGGTACGCGCTGTCGCCGAAGCCGTCGCCGTCGAGGTCGAACGCGCTGTTGTCGCTCCAGTAGTTGCCGCGTCCGCCTTCGCCCCAGTCAAGAAAACGTGTGCTGACGTATTTAACTTGGCTTTCGTTGTTGATGAAGGCGTTGTCGGAAAGGGTGGTGCCTTCGATGGCGGCGGTGAAGTGGATGCCGATTTCGCAGTTTTCAAAATGGTTGGCGACGATTTTGTTGTAGTTGGCGTTGTAGGCAAAAACGCATTTGCCGGCTTTGTTGATGATGTTGTCGTGGATGTCGGAATAGTTGACGTAGTTGAGCATGATGCCTTGGTCGCGGCTGCCGACGGCGATATTGCCATACACTTTGAGGCGGTCGGAAAACATCAAGACGTAGCCCATGTTGTTGCCGACGGAAATGTTGCCGCTGACTTCGCTGTCGTTGGTGTACATGTAGTGGACGGCGAAACGCAGGTCGCTGAAGCGGTTGTTTTTGTAGGTGTTGTTTTTGCTGGTGTTGGAGAAAATGCCGTCGCGGCCTTTGGAAATGTCGTTGCCGATAACTTGCGCGCCGGGGGCGTTCCAGACGGTGACGGCGTTACCGCGTTCGTTGACGCGCAGGGTGGAGTCGCCGACGATTTTGTTCTCGCGCACCATGGATTCGGCAGAACCGTGGATATACACGCCGACGGAGTTGTCGAGGATGTTGTTGTGTTCGATTAAGGCGCGGGGGGCGGTTTCTTCGAGGTAGATGCCGGCGTCCATGGCGGGCAGGCTCATGCCGGAACGGGTGACGGTGAGGTTGCGCAGGGTAACGTCGGGGGCAATGACGGCAATGGTGCGGCCGGTGCGGTCGCCTTCGATTTTGGCGGAGCGGTCGGCAGGGCCTTCGATAGTGATGGGTTTGTCGATAAGCAGTTTGGTTTTGTAAGTGCCGGAGGCGAGCTTGAGTGTATCGCCTGCCTGCGCGCGCGCGATGACTTCGGGGAGGTTGTCGGTAGGGGAAACGTCGATGGTGGCTGCAAAGGTCGTCTGAATCATGCCGCCGAACATAAATGTCAGGACAGCGCGTCGCCATGTTTTGAATTGGGGTGTGTGCATGGAGTTCCTCTGATTCGTGCGGTGTGCGTCGGCGCGGTAATGCCTGCCTGTGAGGGCCGTGTTTTTGTTTTATAGCGGAACAGTCTGTTGCGTCCAAACGGTTCTGCTATAAAAGGTCGTCTGAAAACGAGGGCAGCGGGTTTCGCTAAGACCTGAAAGTTTTTTCAGACGACCTTTCCGTTAAGTCAGTGATAAACCGTCAAACCCGATTATCGGGGTTTAACAATCATTTGACCGGACATTTCCATGTGCAGGGCGTGGCAGAACCATTGGCAGTAGTACCAGTGTACGCCCGGACGGACGGCTTTGAAGGTTACCGATTGGGTAGCTTGCGGGCCGATTTCTATGGCGATGCCGTAGCCTTCCAAAGTGAAGCCGTGGGTCAAGTCTTCGATGGTTTCGACGTTGGTCACATATACGGTTACTTCGTCGCCTTGGTTGACTTCGAATTGCGGGATGCTGTACGCAGGCGCAACGGCAGTCATGTATACGCGGACTTTGTTGCCCTCGCGGATGACTTTGGCGGCTTTTTCCAGCTCGACACCGTCTTTTTTCGCCTGTTCCACAGCGTCTTGCCAGAACCATGGGTCTTTGCGGTCCCAGGTTTTTTTCGGGTTGACTTTGGAGGCGGCAACCAAACACAGGTCATGCGGTTCGGCAAAGGTCGGGTTGTCGTGTACCAGGCGCATTTCGTCGCCGGAAATGTCGATCAACTGGTCGCATTCCGGTTTCAGCGGGCCGGCGTTGAGGAAGCGGTCTTTGGAGAATTTGTTCAAAGATACCAGCCATTTACCGTCGGCTTCCTTGGTTTCGCCCATGGTCGTATGGTTGTGGCCGGGTTGGTAGTGGACGTCGAGTTTCTGTTTGATCGGATCCACTTTTTCGCCTTTGTAGGCTTTGATGGCGTCGTCGATGTTCCATTTGACCATTTGGCTGTCGATAAACAGCGTGGTGTAGGCGTTGCCGCGACCGTCAAACGCGGTGTGTAAAGGACCGAGACCCAGTTGGGGTTCGGCGACAACCACGTCGCGCTCTTTGATTTTGCCGGCGAACAAATCGTCCAGTTTGCTGACGTCCAATACGGTAACGGTCGGAGACAGTTTACCGTTGAGCATGATGTATTTGCCGTCAGGGGAAGCGTTACAGCCGTGCGGAGAGTTCGGCACGGGGATGTAGCGGGTGTAAGGGGAATTGGCTTCTGCGCGGCCGTCCAGCATTTTCACGCCGTTGACTTCTTTGAAGTCGCCTTTTTTGATGCCTTCTTCGATGGCGGCAAGATTGAAGACTACGCACCAGTCTTGCTCGTTGGAAGAAGCACCTTGTACGGTCAGGGCGCGTTCGGAGTTGTAGCAGGTGGAGAAGGAGTATTTGCCTTGGTAGTCGGCATCGCCGTTGTCCAAGTTGCCGTCCACCAATACTTGCCATGCGATGTCCATGGTTTCGCCGTCGATGGCGGTATAAACGGCATTCCAAGTTTTGGCGTCGTTCCAAGTACCCACGCCGCTTACCGGTACGATGTGTTCGCCGTTGGCAAAGACGTAGCCGGTTTTCGGATAACGTTGCGGACGCAGACCGTGTACACCGGAAACGTTAGGGATTTCGGTGATTTTGTCGGTTTTCATGAAGTCCAGGCGGACGCGGCAAACGCGGTTGTTTGCTTTGTCGTTGGCATACGCGTAGCGGCCGTCGTAAGTTTGGTCGGTAAACGACAAGTGAGGGTGGTGCAAGTCGCCGTTAGGGTAGCAGCGCAGGCCGCTGTCTTTCAGGAACTGGTTGGTTTCCGGCGTATTTTTTTCATTCAAAATACGCAGGCTCTCGTTGGTACGGCCCCAACCGGTCGCGCTGTCCATGTTGAACACGGGGATACGCATCAGTTCGCGCATGGAAGGTACGCCGATCAAGCGCATTTCGCCCGATTGGCCGCCGGAGAGGAAGCCGTAGTATTGGTCGAGTTCGCCCGGACCGACTTCGGAAGTCTGTTTGCCCGGTTCGGCAGAGGCATGAGACTCGGTTTTAGCGGCAGGCGCAGCACCTGAAGCGGCGGCTTTATCGCCACCCTCTTTGGAACAGCCCGCCAAACCCAACAGACCGGCGCCGGCAATACCTGCGCCTGAAACGGCGGCAGTACCTAAGAATGAACGACGGCTTAAGCCGTTTTGTTCTAATTTTTCGTCTGACATACAACACTCCTTGGATAAAATTCGGCAGCCGGCGTTTTCAGACGACCTGCCGATTGAAAAAACGTATTTATGTTTATAAGTGTGGGTACGGTTGACCCGGTATTTCTTTAGGGTTTCAGATTATTCGCCGGCTTTAGGGGCGGTTTCTTTTTTCACAAACTGCACAACCTGCTCCCCAGGCTGCTGTTTTGCAGATGCGGTTTCGGGGTCGGCTTTTGCCGCCGCCTGTTTTTGTTTTTTCTTATTGGTTGCCACAACTTGCGGGCAACGTGTGTCATGGTGATACATGACTTGGCAGTGCAGGCACTGGATACATTCGTTCGGATGGATGTCGCCTTCCGGTGCAATCGCCTGAACGGGGCATTCGTGCGTACAGATTTGGCAAGGGTTGCCGCACATTTTGTAGCGGCGAAGCCAGTCGAATACGCGGAAGCGGCCGGGTAGGGCGATGCCCGCGCCCAATGGGCACAGATAGCGGCAGAAGAAGCGTTCGATAAACAGGCCTGCAACCAAAAGGGTAACGGCAAACGCGACAAACCACCATTCGCGGACGAATTTCAAAATAATCGCCGTTTTAAAAGGTTCTACCTCTGCGAATTTTTCCGCCGTGCCCAAATCGTACAGGGAAATTGCCAACAGTGCGAAGAAAATGACGTATTTAATCGCAGTCAGGCGAGTGTGCAGCAGGTGTGGCACGGTAATTTGTTTCACGCCCAATTTTTTGGCGATACGGTTGGTCAACTCTTGCAGCGAACCGAAGGGGCAGAGCCAGCCGCAGAATGTACCGCGGTTCCACAGCAACATGGTTGCGGCGGTAAACAGCCACAGGATGAACACAATCGGATCCATCAGGAAGAAGTCCCAACGGAATTCGGTCAGGATGGCGGAGAACAGTGTCAGCGTATTGACGACCGACAGTTGCGCCTGAGCGTACCAGCCGATATAGAACAGGGTAAATGTCAGGAATACCAGGCGGAAGCGGTCGTACCATTTCTCATAGCGGACAATCCAGTCTTGGAACAGGAAGACCAAAAGCAGGATGGTCAATGCGATGCCGACTACGGCGATTTGTCCCTGTTTCGCTTTCCACACCTGTTTCCAGAGTTGGTTGGACGCACCGTCGTTTGAAGAGGCTTCAGAGGCTTCTTCGGCTATGCCTTTTGTGTCTGAGGCTTGTTCGGCGGCAGGAGCGGCTGCCGGTTCGACTGGCGCACTGATTTCGACGGGCGGTGCTTTCGGGTCATCGACATAGTAACCTTGAGGCAGCTCGTAATCCAAATCGGCGGTTACGAACGCTTTGTCGTTTACGCTCAATACGCGTTGAACCATCAACTGCAAACGCCAAGGTTCGGCAGCATCGAATTCCACACCTTCGGGAATCGTAAACCAAGATACTTCTTTAAAGTGGGGCGCACCTTCGGCTGCCAAATCAACCAAGCGTTCGTGTTGCGCGTCGGTAAAGCGGAAGCTGTTTTCGCCTTGAATCATCTCGATACGATCGAAAATACCGCCGCGGACATAGCCCGAACCTTTCCAAGAATAACGGCCTTCACCGGCAACCAAGACAGCTTGTTGACCCGGTTGCAGACGGTTTTGCAGGTTTTTCCAACCTTCCTCGCCCAGCAGGCTTTTGCCGATGGAAGGCTGGCTGACTACGGCTGTGTACAAATCGATAAAGGTATCGTCGCCTGCGCCTTGTTCGGCGTGTTCGGCAACACCTGCTTTGCCGCCTTTTTCAAACAGCTTGTTAATTTCATCAACAGTAATGTGCAGATGACCGATGGCTTTTTGTTCCAGCAGCGCATTCCAAGATTGGATGTCCTGTTTGTCCGGGTTGACAGCGCGGCGAGGCCGGGTTTGAGCCGCAGGGGCAGCAGCCTGTTGCGTATCCGCAGCATTGGCGGAGGTCGTCTGAACGGCTTTGTCAGTGCCCAAACCATATTTGCCGGCAACAACTTTGAACGAACGCTGGATGCTGTCGTTAATCACCATCAGCGTAACGGTCGCGCCGCTGATGATGTCCCCGGGGGCAACGCCCGGAGTAGGCGGATTTTTAATAAAATTCAAACCGATATACTTATTGATGAATTTATCCACACGCGACTGCGGGATACCAATAAGCATAATCGGCTCATGGTGATCGACCAGCTTCGCACCGGCGATCGTTCCGTCGTTGGCCAAAGCCATCATTGTATCAATCGGTTTGCTCGAATAGCCGCGTGTATTGACTACGTCCGTCGTGATATACACCAAACCCAACTGCTCGTCGCCCTTATAAACACGGGCAACCATAGGCTTGCCTTCAGGCTTGCCATAACGGTCTGCACCCGGAAAAATTTCCGAAGGCTGGACTTTTGACAAAAAGTCAGGCAAACGCTCGGCGTAAGCGGGCAGTGTCGAAAACAATAGGACAAATACGGCAAACATCGCCAGCATCGTATTCAAGATGCCTGATGTGTGTTTCGTTTTTAGGCAGGACATGGCTGTTCCCGATTATTCGATACTCTAAACATTAACATTATATGAATCCATTATTTGCAATAATTTGACCTATGTCAAATTTACAAATCTTAAAACCTGGTTTTAACGGTAAGTAATACTTTGTGATTATGTGGAGATGGCTCTAATTTTGTTGCTAATGGAATAGAAAACCGGGTGATTAAACAATTTTGGGTTTCGTGGTGTATTAATATGTTTTCGATATAGGATGGCAATCGCAATCTGTACATGGCGCAGGTAATGCGGCACTGATTTGTTTTTCAAGTTGCGGTTTATTGAATATAGTGGATTAAATTTAAATCAGGACAAG